>DAOTWI010000176.1:0-1823 GCA_034436075.1 Roseiflexus sp. | reverse complement strand
CGTCGCCGCAATGCACCGTCGCCGCAATGCACCGTCGCCGCAATGCACCGTCGCCGCAATGCACCGTCGCCGCCGGGCAGCGCACCGTCGTGCAGTGTAGCGCCGCAACGCCTTGCGGCAGTGCATGCTCCATGTGCGAAGGTGAGCCGAGCCCATCATACAAATGCTCTGCGTCCTCTGCGTCTCTGTGGTTCAAAAAGCCTCTCTGAGCGGTGAACGACCATGAACCATTCCAGCTCTCCCGCATCAAACACCATTTTCCACTTCTGGTATATCCGCATTCGCGCAATAATAGGCTCGCACACTTTTCTTCTGGCGCTGCTGGCGGGGCAATTCGCGCTGGTGCAGGCGCTCACCGGTTCGCAGTATGGCGATGCGCCACGCAATATGCACTGGGGAATTCTGATCGTCGAAAACCCGGCATTCCTGTTCGGCGCCCCCGACACCTATGAGCGCATCAAGGGGTTCCCTCCCGATCCGCCGTCGCTCGCGCCGCTGGCGCTCTACCGCTTCCCACAGGGAGGGTTGCACCGCTGGTGGGGGCCGATTCCGCCGCTCATATTTGCGCTGGTCTGGTTCGCAACCCGTTCGTACACCGCGCTGCACCTCGTTGTTCCGCTGGTGGGCGCGGGAGTCGTCTTGCTCACGTACTGGCTGGCGCGCCTCTGGTTGACGCGGCGCGAGGCGCTGATGGCTGCGGCGTTTCTTGCGTGCTTTCCCCTCTTCCGCGACTATGCGACGGTTGCCTACAGCGAGGTGCTCTCGGCGCTGGCACTGACAGCTGCACTGCTCGCGTATGTGCGGCAGCGCACGGTTGCGACCATCGTCTTCGGCGGGCTGGCGGCGCTCATGAAACTCGACCTGCTCGCGCTTTACTTCGGCACAGTCGGTAGTGCCGCTGCCTGGTCGTTTGTCGCACAGTGGAGACGGCGCGAGCCTGTCGCCCGGAGCGCATGGACGCATACGCTCGCTGCGCTGATCGGTCCGGCGCTTATCGCGTCGCCGTGGGTGTGGTGGCATTATCTGGGGCGTGGTGAGCGCGCTCCAACGGGTGGGCTGTCACTCCAGCAGTTCAGTCTGGTTGCGCCGCAGATGCTCGAGTTGCTGTTTTACATCCCGTGGTACGGCGCACTGCTGACGCTGGCAGTGATCGGCGCGCTTGCAGTGGTCGGCGCGCGCAGTGGCAGTTTCCCTTCCAATATGTTGGCGGTGCTGCTGGCATGGCTAGGGTTGGGCATCGCGGTGCTGCTGGTCTATGCCGCGACTCCCGGTTCAGGCAACAGTCCGCGTGTCATTATTCCGGCGCTGCCGCCGCTGGCGTTGCTGGTCGCGGCTGGCGTCACCCGCCTGTCGCTGCCGTGGAAGCGTCGCGCAGCATTCTATCTGATCACGCTTTTCACGGTGATCAATCTGGTCACCATCGGATACTACGCCGTCGAAGGTGCGCGCCTCCGCAGCTACGAGCCGGTCTGGCAGACATTACGCGAACAGCCGCGCGGCTATGTGCTGACCGAAGCATACTGGACCACAATCCTCTATGCGCGGCAACCAGCAACCTGGTTTGAACTTGATGAAACCTTTCAACGCAATATCATGGAGAACGCCGATCATTTCGCGCGCTACCTGGATCAGCATCCGATCCGTTACGTCGTCCTGCCAGCGCGTGGCGATGCCCTCGCTTCCCCTGACGTTCGGGCATACCTCGAGCGCCACGCCAGGCGCGTGGATGCGGGAGAGTTCGTGGTGTACGTCGTCAGGTAGGTGCGAGGCAAGAGGTGTGGGGTTGCAGGTTGAACATCGAACGCGGGCGGATGGCATGGTCG
>DAOTWI010000175.1:0-2475 GCA_034436075.1 Roseiflexus sp. | reverse complement strand
TCCCCGACCAGGATTCGAACCTGGAACCTACTGATTAACAGTCAGCCGCTCTACCGTTGAGCTATCGGGGATCATCAATTCCAATACGAGATTATACACTTCCAGAGATGGTCTGTCAAACTTGACTTGCGGGTTTGCTCTGTGCTACGATGCACTCAGTTCCGGATTCGGTTATTTTCTCCGCTCCGACAAAGAGGTGCCTGGTTGACCACACAAGACGCTACCACCGGCACGCCGCCCATGATCGGGCGCTGCCTGACCATTCCGCAATGGCTGGACTACGTTGCCCGCTACCAATTCGGGCAACTCACCCCATCGAAAGTGGTGTTGCACCACACCTGGCGCCCGACAGTGCAGCAGTGGCGCGGGCTGGCTTCGATGCAGGGCATGCAGCGCTACTACGCTAATAAGGGATGGCCATCCGCCCCTCACATTTATGTGGCTCCCGACGGCATCTGGCTGTTTACGCCGATGAAAGACATCGGCATCCACGCCGGACCGGGCAATGGCAATCTTTCCCCCTCCCAATCTCTCCCCGCTGGGGGGAGGAAGGAGGGGGGCTGGTACTCGATCGGCGTCGAGATGGTCGGTGACTATGACCGCGAACGACCGTCGGGCGTGGTGTGGGAGGGAACGAAAGCGGTGCTCGGCGGCTTGTCGCGGCGGCTGAATATTCCACCCGCAGCCCTGCTTGCCTTCCACCGCGATTACAGCAAGAAAAGTTGCCCCGGATGGGCGGTCACGAAAGAATGGGTGCTCGGCGAAGTCAATGCCTGGCTCAACAATGTCGCGCCGCCGCCCCCGCCCCCGCCCGGTCCGATCGGTCCCACCCCGCCAGAGGTCGAAGAACTCGCGGAGGCGCTGCTCGACCAGAGTTATGCCCGGCGCGCCGAGGGGTACAACAGCAGCTGGGCGTTCCACCAGTTCGCCGTCGAGAACAATCTGGGCTTTCCGACAGCGAAGAGCCAGCTGTTGCAGCACGGCGGCAAGACCTACAACTATCAGCCGTTTGCGCGTGACACCCTCTTCTGCGAGGCGCCGAACTGGGGCGATGTGCAACGCCTGTCGCAGTTGCTCGCCGGTTCCATCCCGCCGCCGGGGACGCTTGGACGCGCCCTGCTCGACGCGACTTACGCTACCGGCGGATCGCCGTTCCGCCCCGACTGGGCATTCCACCAGTACGCTATCGCCGGTCAGACCCTCGGACCGCCGCTGGAACCGAGCAAAAAACTGGTGGTAGACGGCGTTTCCTACAGTTACCAGGTCTTTGCCACCGACACGATTTTCAATCGCGGCACGGAGTGGCAGAACATTCAGCGCCTCAGCGCTCTTGCCAACACCACCAACCCGGCGCAGGCAAAGGTGCGCGACGAGTTGCTCAAGGCTACCTATGCCGCCGCCGGGCAGCAGTACCGCCCCGACTGGGCATTCCACCAACTTGCCCGGCAATGGAACCTCGGCGCGCCGCTGGGAAAAACCGACCCGATCACCGTTGGCGGTAAACAGTACAATTTCCAGGTCTACGCGACCGACACGATCTACAACATTGTGCCGAACTGGAGCGATGTGCGGCGTCTGAGCGCGATCTTTGGCCCGCAACAGGCGCTGCTCGCCGCCCCTGCGCCGGTTTCCAGACTTCTCTCGCCTGGAGCTGTGCTTGCACCAGAGTGGGAATCTTTCCACATCCAGCGCTTCGCCATCGCCGGGCGCGCGCCAAGTGCGTATGGCAGTCGCAGCGGCTCAAAGATCCGCCTGCTCGTCCTGCACGGCGATGAAGGACCTGCACGCCAATCGCTCGAAAGCATGGCGATGCCCGGTGCGTCGCGCATGCCGCACTACTACGTCGCCGCCGATGGTGCGATCTATCAATTGGTTGACGACGAGTTCGCCGCCTTCCACAGCGGCATGGCGCAATGGGAGGGCGCGCAGCGCAATATCAACCGCATCAGCATCGGCATCATGCTGGAACGTCCGCGCACTGGCTACACCGATGCGTCGCGCCGCGCCCTTGCCTGGCTGCTCGCTCGCCTGCGCACTCGCTACAGCATTCCGGCGTCCGGCGTCGTTCGCTGGGGTGAACTTTCCCGCGACGCCGCCAGCGATCTCGCCGACCTGCCACGGCACTGGTATCGGGAGGGGGTTGCACGTTGAACGTTGAACGTGGGAAGGTGCGAAGGGTGAAGGTGATTCTCTCTGCGCCCTCTGTGGCTCTGTGGTAAACGCACAGGTGTGAAGGTTGAAGGGTGAACGTTGAAGGTGGGCGTTGCACGTTGAGTGCGATGCCTTGCGCCTGCGAAGGATGGCATGGTGATTGTGCAACAGTGGGAAGGAGGAAGGTGAGAGGAGGAACGTGAGTCCCCACTCCCTGCTCCCTACTCCCTCACCTGTTCCCGGTTCTCAGTTCCCAGTTCTCAGTTCTCAGTTCTCAGTTCTCAGTTCTCAGTTCTCAGTTCTCAGTTCTCAGTTCTCAGTTCT
>DAOTWI010000174.1:0-16363 GCA_034436075.1 Roseiflexus sp. | reverse complement strand
ACGCCGACCCCTCGACGACGCGCATACCGTTGAGAATACCGTTCATTGTGTGGTTCTCCGTTGAGGGAGTAGGACGTTGAACGTTGAACGTTCAACGTTCAACATGCCCGGTCAAATCACCCGTTTGGCGCGCAATTCGCCGATCTGCTCGTCGCTCATGCCGAGCACGTCGCGCAGCACCTCATCGGTATGCTCGCCGAGTTTTGGACCGAGATGCCGGATCCGTCCCGGCGTTTCCGACAGTTTGGGCACGATGTTTGGAACGATGATCGTCTCATTGGTATCGTTCAGATCGATAGCGACGAGGTTGCGCCGCGCATGCACCTGGCGATTACCGAAGAGGTCGGCGATGTCGTTGAGCGGCGCGGCGGGGGTGGCGGTCGCATTGCAGCGTTCCAACACTTCGGCGCGGGTGAGCGAACTGCACCAGTCGCGTACGATTTCGTTCACGTCGCTCGCGTGCTCCAGGCGCACCTTCTGGTCGCCGTAGATGCTCGACGACGCCAGTTCAGGGCGACCCATCGCCTTCGCCAGTCGCGCAAAGAGTTTGTCGGTGGCGCAAGAAATGGCGACCCATTTGCCGTCTTTGGTCTGGAAATGACCGTGGGGGCAGGCAAAATCGTTGTGGTGCGGTCCGTGCCGCTCGCGCACTTTTTTGTACATGCCGTAGGCTGGCACCAGTTCGTCGCTACAACGGAAGACCGATTCGTACAGCGCGGCATCAATATACTGACCGCGACCGGTTTTCTCGCGGTAGCGCAACGCCAACAGCACCCCAATGCAGCCGTACAACCCGGTCATATAGTCGCCAAGCGTCGTCGAACCCGGCGTCACCGGCGTGCCCTTCGGCATACCGGCAAGATACGAAATGCCGCCAACCGCGTGGGCAATGCGAGCGAACCCTGGTCGATCTTTGTACGGTCCTGTCTGCCCATAGCCGGTCACGCGCAGCATGATCAGCCCTGGGTTGATCCGGCTGAGCACGTCCCAACCCAATCCCCACTTCTCCAGCGTGCCGGGGCGAAAGTTCTCGCACAGCACATCGGCTTTGGCGACCAGGTCCTTGAACAGCTGTGCGCCTTCGGGATGTTGCAGGTTGAGGGTCACCGAACGCTTGTTGCGCGACTCACTCAACCAGGTCAGCGTATCACCGCGCGCCGTCGGCGTGCCAAAGCGGCGCAGGGCATCGCCCCCAACCGGATGCTCGACCTTCAACACATCAGCGCCAAACTCACCGAGCAGGGTGGCGCAGAAGGGCGCTGCAACAACCGTGGCGGCGTCGATCACGCGAATGCCTGCCAGCGGCAGGGGGGTTTCGTGTCCGTCCATTGCACCTCACCTCGCGCTAAATAATCTTTTTACTGCGTAGCTGCTTGATCTCCTCCGCCGAAATGTGGAGCAGTTCGCGCAAGACCTCATATGTGTCATTACCAAGCGGCGGACCCAGATTCGTGATGCGTCCCGGCGTTTCGGAGAGGGTCGGCACGACATTCGGCACCACTACCCTGCCAACGCCTTCCGCTTCGACGCATGCAAGATTGCCGCGCGCCTGAAAATGCTCATCGTTGAAAATATCGGCGATGCTATTCAGCGGACCGATCGGGACTTCTTTTTCGAGACAGCGCCTCATCACCTCATCGCGGGTCAGCGAGCCAACCCATTCGATCGTGATCTGGTTGACCGCATCGCGGGCAGCCAGCCGTTTGCGCTGATCGCCGTACAGTTCAGGGGAGGCGAGTTCGGGGCGCTCCATCGCCTCTGCCAGTCGCTCGAACATCTTGTCGGTCGTGCAGGCGATGGCGACCCACTTATCGTCTCTGGTGCGGAAGTGCCCGTGGGGCACGGCAATGAAACTTCCCGATCCCTCACGCTCACGAATCTTGCCGAACAGTCCATAGGCGGGCGCAATCTCATCGAGCAGGCGAAAGACCGCTTCATAGATCGCCACATCGATCACCTGCCCGCGACCGGTTTGCTCTTTGTATCGCAGCGCAATCAGGACGCCAATCGCGCCGAACAGACTCGCCATGTAATCGCCGAGCGGCGCCGTGCCCGGCAGCACCGGCGTTTCGCCGGGGAAACCCGCCAGGTACGACAGACCGCCAAACGCATGCGCGATGTGGGCAAAACCAGACCGACGGCGATACGGACCCGTCTGACCATACCCCGACACGCGCAGCATTACCAGGCCCGGGTTGGCAGCGCACAGCGCGGGCCATCCCAACCCCCACTCCTCCATGGTGCCGGGGCGAAAGTTTTCGATCAACACATCGGACTTCGCCACCAGTTTGAGGAACAGTTCAACCCCTTCTTTCTGCCGCAGATCGATCGTCACTGATTTGCGATTGCGCGCTTCGCTGAGCCAGGCGAGGGTTGCGTCGTGGCGCGTGGTGGGGGTGCCGAACCGCCGCATTGGATCGCCGCCAATCGGGTGCTCGACCTTCAGCACCTCAGCGCCGAATTCTCCCAGGATCGAGGCGGCATACGGACCAGCCAGAAAGTTACCGACGTCGATCACCCGAATGCCGCTGAGCGGCAGGCGGTCGTGATCAGACAGTCGATCCGGAAATGGCTCAGGAATCGCATACACGCTCCCTCCCCTGATTGACGGCGATGCAGTCAGATCGGGTGGTGACGCGGATGATTCGCCGGTTGGGGCGTCACCCTCGCTGACCGTCTCAGACGCCACGTTCTCTGGCGCTTCTTCGGGGGTCGATGCCGGAGCGCCGGCGCTCTCCGTGGCAACCACCGTTTGACCCGCTGTTTTTGCCGAACGCGCCCCTTTTGTCATTGTTCTGCCTCCCATCGATCATCACACATGCCAGATACACACAGACTCTCTATCAACAGCGCCTGCATTGGTGCGCGACGCGCGGTTGATCTTCGCATGTGCAGCGTATTGCCGGAAAGACCTGTCTCGAATGTGGGGTGATGCATGCAAGATACGGAGAATAGTGTATCATAGGTGTAAAATATTGGTAACTGCCGGTCTACGATTGTCAACCAGGGAGGACAGGGATGACCACAGAAGACCTGACAGCCTGGATTGGTCGGACGGAGCGCGTCGAGGACGACATCAGCCTGGCACAGGCAGCGGCAGCGGCGGCGACGCTTGAGCCTCCCCCACCGTTGCCCACGAAGGGATCGGCGCTGCCGCCATTGTGGCACTGGTTCTACTTCCTGCCGCGCGCCCCACAATCGCAACTCGGCATCGACGGTCATCCGCAGCGCGGCGGCTTCATGCCTCCCATTCCCTACCCGCGCCGTATGTTCGCCGGCGCTCGCATTCGCTTCCATCATCCGCTCATTATTGGACAACCTGCCTGGCGCGAGGGGGTTATCCGCAACGTCACCCAGAAATCGGGACGCACCGGTCCGCTCGCATTCGTGACCGCCGGCTATAGCATCTACCAGAATGATACGCTCTGCATCGAAGAAGAGCAGGACATCGTCTACCGCGAGCCAGGCGCGCCTGTGCCTGCGCCCGTGCCGGTTGACCTTCCGCCGCCGCCATCGGGCGCGTGGGTGCGCACGGTGAGCCCCGATACCCGCCTGCTCTTTCGTTTCTCTGCGCTCACCTTCAACGCCCATCGCATCCACTACGACCGCCCCTACGCGAAGCATGAAGAAGGGTATCCCGGCTTAGTCGTCCATGGTCCTCTGACTGCGGTGCTGCTCATGGAACTGGCGCGCCACAACGTTGATCGTCCGATCATCGGATTCAGTTTCCGCGGTCAGGCGCCGCTGTTCGACCTGGCGCCATTCCGGTTGATCGCCGTGCCCGCCGGGGATCGCATCGAACTCGAGGCGCAGGGACCCGACGGCGCGACCGCCCTCAGCGCAGTGGTGGAACTGGGGCAGGTTGAAGGTGCGAAGGTTGAAGGTTGAAGGTTGAAGGTTGAAGGTTGAAGGTAGGAAGGTTGCGCGTGAGGGCGCGCCCAAGCGCCCGCGCGCACCGCACGTAGGGGCGCGCCCAAGCGCCCGCGCGCACCGCACGGCGAGCAGCGGAACGGTTGCAGGTGGGCAGGTGAAGCGAGGCAAGAGGCGAGAGGCGAGAGGGTATTTGACCTTTGAGGTCTCTGCCTTGATCAAGGTTTGCTCTGGGACCTCGCTGGCGGAACGATCCTTGTTCCTGGTCGGCGCGTGTCTCGACCTCAAAGGTCTGAATGCAGGCGCGAAGGTTGAAGGTGCGAAGGTTGCAGGTAGGGGCGCGTTGCTGGCGCGCCCAGACGCACGCCTGAGCGCCCCTGCGCAGGGGGCAGGGGAACCAGGGTGCAAGGCGCGTGGCACGAGGCGGAACTGAAGCAGGTTGTAAGGTTGAAGGTGGGCAGGTTGCAGGTAGGGGCGCGTTGCAGGGGGCAGATGATGCAAGGGGTGCAGCGCACGGCGAGCAGCGAAACAGGTGCAGGCGGGAAGGCGGCAGGTGGCACGTGAGTCCCCACTCCCTGCTCCCCACTCCCTAACCTGTCCTCGGTTCTCAGTTCTCGGTTCTCGGTTCTCGGTTCTCAGTTCTCGGTTCTCAGTTCTCGGTTCTCAGTTCTCGGTTCTCAGTTCTCGGTTCTCACAACCTCTCACTTCTCACTCCTGATTCCTGACTTCTACCCTATGCTCTACCACATCCGACATCTGACCCGTTTCCGTTACAGTGCGCCGGTGAGCGAAAGCGTGATGGAGGTGCGCATGCAACCGCGCAGCGACGGGCATCAGCGCCTCCACAGTTTTCAGATGACCACCGTCCCGCGGACGACCATCTTCAGTTATCGCGACATTCTGGGGAATGCGGTGCATCACTTCGCCGTGCCCGGACGCCATAAGTTGCTCACGGTCATATCCGAAGCGCTTGTTGAAGTCGTTGAACCGCCGCCGATCACCACCCTCGACGGCGATGCCTGGCGCACGCTCGACGCACTCGCCGCCAGCGGCGAGCAGTGGGATCTGCTTCAACCCAGTCGCTTTGCACATCCAAGCGACCTGTTGCACGCCTTCGCCGAAGAGATAGGGTTACAACGCGGCAGTGATCCGTTGACAACCCTCTGCTGGCTCAACACGCGCATCTACGACGCCTTCGAATACGCCCCTGGCAGCACCCATGTGCATTCGCCAGTCGATGACGCGCTCCGCGACCGCCGTGGCGTCTGCCAGGATTTTGCGCACATCATGATTGCATTGACTCGTGTGCTGGGCATCCCCTGCCGCTACGTCAGCGGCTACCTCTTCCACCGCGCTGAAGACCGTGACCGCTCGGAAGCCGACGCGACCCATGCGTGGGTGGAAGCCTTGCTGCCAGGGATAGGGTGGGTCGGGTTCGACCCGACGAACAACCTGATCGCCGGGTCACGCCACATTCGCGTCGCCATCGGGCGCGACTACGCCGACGTTCCGCCGTCGCGCGGCGTCTACAAAGGTCAGGCGGCGAGCGAACTCGATGTCGCCGTGCGCGTGGCGCCGGTTGAGACCCCTTCCGAGTCGGCAGAGGAAGCGCCGCCCCCCGAATGGCAGGCGATGGAACGCGCGTTTATTGAAGAGGCGCAGGCGCAACAGGCGCAGATGCAGCAGTGACGTTCTGATACGTTAAGACGTCTCATCCCCAATGGCATAGACGGTCGCCAGGATCGCCTCTTCGAGCGCCGCGAGATTGTCGCGGTCGTGATCGTCGAGCGCCGCTTCACGTTGCGCCGCCTCGAAGTACCAGCGCACCATCGACTGAATGTGATGCTGCGTGACGCCATGGCGCAGGAGCAGTCGCACGCTCCACTCAATTTCGCGTTGCAGCACCGACGGGGCTTGAAGCGCGAGCGCCACGAGCAATAGCCGGTGGAGGCGTTGCGGCGTGCGGCTGAACGTCATCTGCTGGTACTGTCCGCCATGTCGGGACTCAACGTCTGTCAGCAATCCGGAAAAGGTCGATTTGAGGCGATTGGTGACCGCCGTACAGATCGCCTCGCGATGTTGATCGAGCGCCTGAGCCACCTCTGGCCCCCGACTGGACAACCATGTCGTCAGTGAGCGCATAATCACACCTTGCTAACGCCGCTTGTAGTGAGGATGATACGGTTGAGACGTTGCATTGCAACGTCTCAACCGTATCATCCTCGACCTTCCCGTACACCCCGTCGTCCGGCTCGCCATCAATGGCGAAAGAAATGCGCCTGTCGCGCCCAGCGTTCCGGGTCGATCTCCTCGCCGAGATCGTCAGCCCGGATCACCGCCTCGCGCAGATCATTGCCGAGAAAGATGCCAGGAATGCGTCCGCGAAGTTCAGGATGGCGGTCGAACACCTGACCGCTGTAGGCGAACATCAACCGATGGCGACGGCGGTTTTCGGCAATCCGTGCAACTTCAAGCAAGCCGGGCACATGCTCCGCCATTGAGACCGACATACAGACGAGCGCTGGCGCCATCCGCACCAGGAAGCCGTCCAGCCCTTCCGCCGATACCGTTTGTCCCAGGTAGAGGAGTTCCCAGCCGCGTTGTTCCATCAGCAACGAGAACATAATCAACCCGATCTCGTGCTGTTCTTCCGGCGCACACCCGGCGATCAGGCGCGGACCGGTGGCGAACGGCGCGTGGATCTGCAGCAACCCCAGGAGCCGCTGGCGCACGAAGTTGGTCACCACGCGCTCTTCCGCCACGCACACGTCACCCTGCGCCCAGCGTTCGCCGATATCGATCAGCATCGGCTGAAAGAGATCGAGCACCAGCGTCTCGACCGGGAAGAGCGCAACTGCGGTATTGACCAGCAAGTGCGCCTGTCGCAGGTTAGCGCAGAGCAACGCCTCCGTCAGTTGGGTGCGCAGGTCGGGCCAGCCGGCGTCGGCGAGCGTGGGCGAAGAAGGTTGCGGAGCGCGGGGGGCGAGGTCGCCGGTATCGCTGATGTCGCGCAGCAGCGCGACCGCCTGGCTGATCGCCAGTCCTTCCTCCGTACACTGCTTGAGCCACTTGATGATTTCGATGTCGCGCTGCGAGTAGAGCCGATGACCGTGATCGGAGCGAGTCGGGCGCGGAACGCCATAGCGCTGCTCCCATGCGCGTAGCGTCGAAACATTGACCTGGGTCTGCTGGACGACCGCCTTAATGTTGTACCGTGGAACGTCGGACAGCGCCAGCAGGCGATGGACCTGCTCCAACATGGGGTTTCTCCATCTCTAGAACGGTCAAGCGTCGGCATGCGCGCCGCGGCGTTTGCAGAGCAACGGAGCCGGGGAGCAGTGCCACGCACACGGTCAGCGCCGCGTTTTCACCCTGCAGCGTGGCAGTTGCGACAGCAGGATGAAGCAGGGTTCCTCGCTTCCTCCCCTCCTTTTGGCTAGGACTGTAGGGCTTTATTATAGTATACGTAGAGGGAATGTCAAACGCTGTAGTGCATACTCTGACGCAGCGTTACGACTTCACAACTCTGGCTTCTGCACACGATCTGCATAACCCTTGCATAGTATATGTGTAAGATGTTTTGATTGACGTGGTTGCTTTTCTGGCGGTATAATCCCGGTGAAACCCGCGAATACTATTGACACTACGGAGCTTCGACACGCTCGAATGCAAGAAGCGACAGAGTCACTGGCGCGGGCAGAAACCATGACGCAGCGCGTTGCTGCAAGAGTCAGGCAGAAAGGAAAGGGGGTGACCCACATGACCGACAAGCCACAGAATGACCTGGTGCCCGATCAGTGGAAGCCGCTGTTCAACAACGCGGAGTGGTTGGTGCACGACATCGTTGTGAAGACGATCTACGGCGGGATGATTATCGCGGTGATTGCTCACGTGCTGTGCTGGGCCTGGACGCCCTGGATCAAGTAAGATTTTGGAGGCGCTCATATGAAAGATCGACCGTTTGAGTTCCGGACATCGGTGGTGGTCTCCACCCTGCTCGGTCTGGTGATCGCGCTGCTCATCCACTTCGTGGTGCTCAGCTCAGGTGCATTCAACTGGCTTAGGCCCTGAACGACGTCATTATTCTGCCTGGCGCTCGTAAAGAGATGAGGACAGCGGGCTGAGACGTGGCAGCGCATCAGCCCCTGTCCTGTCTTTACGCCGTACGTATATCCAGGTGCTGGCTTTGCCTGTGGAGACGTACAATCTTCGCGTAAGCCAATCCGTACGCTAGAAAGCGAGAGCACACGATGTCCGCTGTGCCACGCGCGCTGCCGCTGCCGAGTGGAGAGACTCTCCCCGCTGAGGCGATTTCCTCCACAGGCTCGCAGGCAGCATCCGCAGAGGTTATCCCGTTCTCGATCATCGAGGAGTTCTATAAGCGCCCCGGAAAGACCCTCGCGGCGCGCTTCTTCGGGGTCGATCCGTTCGACTTCTGGATTGGCCGCTTCTATGTCGGTCTCTTCGGCGCAATCTCGATCATCGGTATCATTCTCGGGGTGGTATTCTATCTCTATGAGGGCGTGGTCGTTGAGGGGACGCTCAACATCCTGGCGATGCGCATCGAGCCGCCGCCGGTATCGCAAGGACTGAATATCGATCCGTCGAAGCCTGGTTTCTTCTGGTTCCTGACGATGGTTTCGGCAACCATCGCCTTTGTCGGATGGTTGCTGCGGCAGGTCGATATCAGCCTGAAACTCGATATGGGTATGGAGGTGCCGATTGCCTTCGGCGCGGTCGTGTCGTCCTGGATCACCCTTCAGTTTCTGCGCCCGATCGCCATGGGCGCCTGGGGGCATGGCTTCCCGCTCGGCATCACCCACCACCTCGACTGGGTGTCGAACATCGGCTATCAGTATTACAACTTCTTCTACAACCCGTTCCATGCGATCGGCATTACGCTCCTCTTCGCGTCGACGCTGTTCCTGCATATGCACGGGTCGGCGGTGCTGAGCGAGGCGAAGCGCAATATCTCCGATCAGAACATCCACGTCTTCTGGCGCAACATCCTTGGCTATAGCATCGGCGAGATCGGCATCCACCGCGTCGCGTTCTGGACGGGCGCTGCGTCGGTGCTCTTCTCGAACCTGTGTATCTTCTTGTCTGGTACGTTCGTCAAGGACTGGAACGCCTTCTGGGGCTTCTGGGATAAGATGCCGATCTGGAATGGCATTGGTCAGGGAGCGCTGGTAGCCGGTCTGGCGCTGCTGGGCGTCGGTCTGGTGCTGGGGCGCGGTCGTGAGACACCGGGCCCGATCGACCTGCACGACGAGGAGTATCGCGACGGTCTGGAAGGAACGATCGCCAAGCCGCCGGGGCACGTCGGCTGGATGCAGCGCCTGCTCGGCGAAGGGCAGGTGGGTCCAATCTACGTCGGGTTGTGGGGCGTCGTTTCGTTTATCACGTTCTTTGCCGCCGCTTTCATCGTTCTGGTCGACTATGGCCGCCAGGTGGGGTGGAACCCGATCATCTACCTGCGCGAGTTCTGGAACCTGGCCATCTATCCACCGCCGACCGAGTACGGTCTGCGCTGGGACGTGCCGTGGGACAAGGGCGGCGCATGGCTGGCAGCGACGTTCTTCCTGCACATCTCAGTGTTGACGTGGTGGGCGCGCCTCTACACCCGCGCGAAAGCGACCGGCGTCGGGACGCATCTGGCGTGGGGGTTCGCTTCGGCGCTGTCGCTCTACTTTGTCATCTATCTGATCCATCCGATTGCGCTCGGCAACTGGAGCGCCGCGCCGGGTCACGGCTTCCGCGCGATCCTCGACTGGACGAACTACGTGAGCATCCACTGGGGCAACTTCTACTACAACCCGTTCCATATGCTCTCGATCTTCTTCCTGCTCGGATCGACGCTGTTGCTGGCGATGCACGGAGCGACGATCGTCGCCACCTCGAAGTGGAAGTCGGAGATGGAGTTCACCGAGATGATGGCGGAAGGTCCCGGCACGCAGCGCGCGCAACTCTTCTGGCGCTGGGTGATGGGCTGGAATGCCAACTCGTACAACATTCACATCTGGGCGTGGTGGTTCGCGGCGTTCACCGCGATTACCGGCGCGATTGGCCTGTTGTTGAGCGGTACGCTCGTGCCCGATTGGTATACCTGGGGTGAGACGGCCAAGATTGTGGCGCCCTGGCCGAACCCTGATTGGGCGCAGTTTGTCTTCCGGTAAGCGCGTCCGTGGCGGGCGGATGCGCCGCATTCGCCCGCCCGCGCAGCGGAACCCGGCGTTATGCCTCGTCCGCGGCACTGCTAGAGAGGAATAGAAGCGATGATCCAGCAGCCTCCAACGCTCTTTCCGGAAATCACGAATACCGTCCGCGGCAGGTTCTACATCGTGGCCGGAATCATCTCGGTCGTTATGGCCGTGGCGAGTATCGCGATTTTCTGGTGGATCTTTTATACGGTTACCCCGGCGCCTGCGCCGCCGCTCCAGAACCCGATTTACGTCAATTATACGCAGGAGCCGACGGATTACATCAGCGCTGAGTCGCTTGCGGCAATGAATGCCTACATCGCCGCTAACCCGCAGCCGCAGGCGGTGCAGGTGCTGAAGGGGATGAATACGGCGCAGATCTCGGCGTATATGGTGGCGCAGGTCTCCGGCGGCTTGAAGGTCGATTGCAGCTACTGCCACAATATCGCCAACTTCGCCCAGGAGGATGGCTATCCGAATGCGGCGAAGAAGGTGACGGCGCGCAAGATGATGACGATGTCGGCTGACCTGAACCAGAACTATACCGCCAAACTGCCAGCTTCGGTCGGCGGCTATCAGATCACATGTGCGACTTGCCACAACGGGAAGGCGGCAGGGCTGGAGCCGTATCCAATCGAAATCATGAACACTCTGCCGAACGACTGGCGCCTGCCGCTTGACCTCGACTACCCCGGCGGCCTGGTTGTCACTGGCCGGAAAGATGTGTCGAACCACGAGGTGGAGCGTAATCAGTTTACGATGTACCATTTCAACGTCAGTATGGGGCAGGGATGCACCTTCTGCCATAACTCGCGCAACTTCCAGAGCTATGAGATTGCGCAGAAGAACCATGCGTCGATTATGCTCCAGATGACGAAGCACATTCAGGAGACGTATGTCGCGCCGGGCGGGCGGATCGCTGATGGCATCATGGCTGGCAAGAGCCCGTCGTGCTGGCTCTGCCACCAGGGCGCCAACATTCCGCCAGGCGCCGCCAAACCGGGTCAGGTGCCCGCCGTGCTGTCGAGCACGCCGTAATCCTGGCGCTGCGAGGTGTGATGCGTGCTGTGTGATGTGGAATCGAATGACGCATCACACAGCATTCTCGTTCTTAGGGAGTCGTGGTATCATACCGGTCGCAGCGATCTTCTTCCATACTCGCAGGAGAGTGTGCCAATGCCGGAATCAACTGCTCCGACTACACCGTCCCGGCTGACGACCAGCCCGACGGTGATTGTGCGGCGCTCCATCGAACTGATGAAGCCGGTGACATGGTTTGCGCCGTCGTGGGCTTTCTTGTGCGGCGCTGTCGCCAGCGGCGCCAGTCAGTGGACATGGACCGATGTGGGGCGCATCGCGCTTGGCGTGCTGCTCGCCGGTCCGATCCTCTGTGGCATGTCGCAGGTGGTGAATGACTACTGTGACCGCGATGTCGATGCGATCAACGAACCGCAGCGCCTGATCCCGTCGGGACTGGTGTCGGCGCGACAGGTGTTTATCACTGTCGCTGTGCTGGTTGTGCTCGGTTTGAGCATTGCGATGTTCCTGGGGCAGTACGTTGCGCTGATGACGGCGATTGGCATGGTGCTGGCGGTGATCTACAGCGCGGGTCCGATCCGCGCTAAACGCAACGGCTGGGCTGGTAATACGATTGTTGCCGTCTCCTACGAAGGATTGCCCTGGATCGCCGGTCACCTGGCGTTTGCGCCGTTGACAATCGGCAGTGTGCTGATGGCGGCGCTCTTCTCGCTCGGCGCCCACGGCATTATGACGATCAACGATTTCAAGAGCATCGAGGGCGACCGGGTCAGCGGCATCCGTTCGATCCCGGTGCTGTATGGCGAGATTGCTGCGGCATGGACGGCGTTCGTGACGATCAATGTCGCGCAGATTCTGGTGGTGATGTATTTCCTGTACACCCAGAACTGGATCATTGCTGGCGTGATCGGCGCGCTGGTGCTCATGCAGATCCCGACGCAGTGGAAGTTCTTCTCAATCGCCGATCCGCGCAAACGCGCCATTTTCTACAACGCCAGCGGCATCGCAATGTTCGTGTGGGGCATGATGGCGGCGGCAATCGGGGTGCGCGGGTAGTTGGACCTGGCATGTGTGAAGGTGAAGTCAGGCGAGAGGTGAGAGGCGAGAGGCAAGAGGTGAGAGGTGTGAGGCGAGAGGTGTGAGGTGAGAAAGGTCGTGGGAAATTTGTTCCTGTTTCTCAGTTCTCAGTTCTCAGTTCTCGGTTCTCAGTTCTTGATTCTCGCGTTCCTGACTCCTGATCGGCTAGAAGGAGCGACTCATGGACCCAGTCCTCGTGGTAGGCGCATCGGTGGGCGGCGCGACGGCTGCCGATACGCTGGCGCGCGCAGGTGTGCCGGTGATGATGCTCGAACGGGATACGTCGTATGTCAAACCATGCGGCGGCGCCGTGCCGCCGGTGGCGTTTGCCGAGTTCGACTTGCCGGAAACCCTGATCTCGCGCAAGGTGCATCACGCCCTGGTGCATTCGCCCAGCGAGCGGGTCGTCGAAATTGAGGTCGCTGGCGTCCATCACTCCGATCAGGACTACATCGCCATGTGCTGCCGCGAGGAGTTCGATCGCTACATCCGCCAGCGCGCCGTGCAACGCGGCGCAACCCTGATCGAAGGTCAACTGGTCGATCTGGCGTTCGATAAAGACGGCGTGACCGTCACCTACCGCGAGCGGTTCGGCGGCGCGCGTCAGCAGGTGCGCGCCGTGGCTGTGATTGGCGCCGATGGGGCGTACTCGACGACGGCGAAACTGCTGGGGTTGCCCAATCTGCCGCGGTGTATCGCCATTCAGCAGCGCATTCGCCTGCCCGCCAGCAAGATGGCGCGCTGGGAGGATGCCGCCGATCTCTACCTGGGTCCTGAGGTCAGCCCCGATCTGTATGCCTGGGCGTTTCCCAAGAGTGACCATGTCGCCGTCGGCATCGGGACCGGACCGGCGCACAGCAAACGCGCGCGTGAATTGCTCGCCAATCTGAAGCGCCGGATTTCCCGCGATCTCGAGGGTGGCGAGATTCTTCTCGAAGAAGCGCATGCGCTGCCGATGGAGCCGCGTGAGCATATGGCATTCGAGCGCGCCATGCTGATCGGTGATGCGGCGGGCCTGGTGGTGCATACATCGGGTGAAGGCATCTATTGGGCGATGAAGAGTGGCAAAATGGCGGCGGAAACGCTGATCGCCAGCCTGCCCGATGCGTCGCTCGCCGCCCTGCGTCGCTATGAGCGCCAGTGGTGGAAGACCTATGGCACGATGTATCGCTTCCTCGTCTGGCTGCAAAAATGGGGGTACGGGAACGCACGGCAAATGGAAGTCTTCACCGATATGTGCCGCAACCTGGACGTGCAGCGCCTGACGTTCGAGTCGTATATGCACAAGAACATGACGCCGGTGCCGTGGCTGGCGCAGTTGCGCATGACGGCGGACATCATCGCCGCGCAGGTGCGCCATTATCTGCCGCGCCGGCGGACGAGCCAACCGGCGGTCGCCTGAAGTTCTGGACTGCGGGGGCGACGCTTATGCCAGCATACCTTGCGCTGTCAATCTATGCCGTTCTGGTGCTGGGCGCTGCGGTGACTCTTCCCGCAATCGCTGATCGGCTGTCGTCCGGGGCGTTTTCGTGGCTCTTCGGGTTGGCGACGGTCGGGGTGGTCGGTGCGCTCGTCGGTCTGGCGCTGACTCGCGACGATCCGTCGTTGCGCGGCGTGTATAGCGCCCATCTGTGCGCAATTACCGTGTGGGTGTGGATGGAAATCGGGTGTCGCCCATCGGCTGCGCCGGGTGTGCGCCGTATGGGTTTTGCGCGGCGAAGCCCGCTGTGGCAGGAGGCGATGTGGATCGCGCCGGCTGCGGGTATCGTCGCGCTGACGTGGAACGGCGCCAATCAGTGGGGGGGGTGGACGTTCGTTCTCTGCTGGTGGGGGCATCTGAGCATGCGCCTGACGGCGTATGCCGCTGCTCACGTGCGTGACGGCGGACCGTTGATCTGGCCCCCCTGGTTTGCCGTCGGGTTGCCGCCTGCGCAGGTGTTGAGCGCGATCTTTCCGCTGAGCGTCAGCGCCACAACGACGGCGAGCGTGTGGTTGGCGGCGGATGCACTGGCGTATGGGCTGGAAACGGCGCAGGGGGTCGGATTGGCGCTGATCGCGGCTCAGGCGATGATAGCGTGCATGGCGCTCTGGCTTGATGTGCTGCCAGTTGATGTGTGGGTCTGGCGGCTTCGATCCTCCCGCAGGTTGGGGAACCTGCGGGAGGATGGATGGGGCATCAACAGCGCATCGCAATGACGGGCACGGTTGCATGCTTGATGACCCGCGCCGTCGTGGTGCCCTGCCAGATATCTTCGCTGTTGCGCGGTCCGTGGGTCGCCATAATGACCAGATCGATCTTTTCGGCGTTGCAGTAGCCCAGGATGGCAGTATGCGCCCGGCCCTCGGCAGTGGCGGTGATGACGTTGACATCGTGCGCGCGGGCGCGGTCAGCCAGCTCTTGGATGCGGTCTTTGTCGATCTGATACAGTTCACGCGGCGAACGTGCGGCCAGGCGCGCCTGCTTTTCCGCCTCGGAAGGGGGCAGGCGGTCGTCGCCAAAGACGTGGAGCAGATGCAGTTCAGCGCCGACCGACTTTGCAAAATCGGCGGCCTGTTCGAGCGAATCGTCGGAGCGCGGCGAAAGGTCGAGGGGGAAGAGAATGCGCTCGATCGAAGTCGGCAGCGCGCCGTTGCGCGGGAGCGCGAGGAGCGGCAATGAACCCTCGATCATGAACTTTTCGTAGTCGCTCATCATCGCCAACAACCGGTTGATGAAGTTGTGGCGGGTGGGCAGCATCGCCAGGAGTCCGCCGGTCGTGCTGGCAACGTTGTCAAGGAAGGTGCGGTACTGCTTCTTCTCGATTTTGAGCAGTTCGTAGACCAGACCATTGCCCGAAGGCAATGCTTCCACCGCCGCTGCCATCTGCCGCTCGGCATAACTGCGGTAACGTTGACCGAGAACATGGACGATGTGCAGCGGCCTGTCGATGGACGAGGCGAAGGAGGCGACGTTCGGCAACAGCGCAAAACTTTTGTCGATCGCGGTCGTGGTGAACACAATCGGAACATTATTGATACGCATCGTGTCACTCCTGGTAGGTGCATGAAATGCGACTTTCAGTCACAATCGTGAACGTCGTTATGTTAACAAATACGCACAACTGCCTGCCTTTGGATGTTCTGAAGTGTCTGCTGGCGCATTGTACCGCACGTTCGCCATAAACCAACGACCACTGCGCATTCCATGATGGATGCGATGGCGATGCGCGTCAAACTGGCAGCAATTGTGTAGTGGTTGTAGACGTTTTCTTAAGAGGCGGATGTATTATAATCTAATCGCACGCTTCTTACAAGTCAAAATGTGTTGACAGAGCGGGGGAACCAATGTCAACCTACACGCCCGAACAGCTTGCTCGCCGTGATGCGAGCGTCTGGACGAAAGTTCAAGCGGTGCTCGCGCCGATCCAGTTTCTTGCCTTCCTGATCAGTTTCGGATTGGTCATCCGCTACCTGGCGACGGGCGAAGGGTATATGACAGCGACGGTCAGTGTGTGGATCAAAATCGCGCTGCTGTGGGCGATCACGATCACTGGCATGATCTGGGAAAAGGAGATTTTTGGGCGCTGGTTCCTGGCGCCGGAGTTCTTCTGGGAAGATGCCGGCAATGCGCTGGCAATGGTGATGCACAACCTGTATTTTCTCGCCGTCTGGTTGCACTGGTCGCCCGATGCGATTATGACGCTGATGCTGGTGGCGTACTGCACCTACCTGATCAACTGCGCGCAGTTCGTGTATCGCGGCATCCAGGCGGGCCGGCAGCGGCGGATGGCGCGCGGCGGGCAGACCGAAGCGGTCGTTCATTAGGATATGCAGCGATGAAGACGACACGCGCCATTGTCATCACCGCGCCGCAGCATCTCGAACTGCGGGATGTCGCGTTGACCGGCGCCGGACCCGAAGATGTCATGGTGCAGACAGCGTTCACCTCGGTCAGCGCCGGAACGGAGCGCATGTTGCTGGCGGGGCGGATGCCGCACCCGATGCTCCAGTTCCCGGTGGTGCCGGGGTACGAAACGGTTGGTCGGGTAGTCGGGCGCGGCGCAGCGGTTCCGGCGGAATATGATGGGCGCTGGGTGTACGTCGGCGGGGCGCGCTGCTTCCGCGAGGTCAATCCGGCGTGGGGCGGTCAGTCGGCGACGCTGCTGGTCGATTACCGCCGGGTGGTTCCGCTCGACGGC
>DAOTWI010000173.1:0-3004 GCA_034436075.1 Roseiflexus sp. | reverse complement strand
CAGGTGAGGACTCGGGCCAGACTTCGAAGCGTTCCCCATCGACAATGGCAACGACCGGACGTGCGTTGAGATCAACGATCTCGATATCGTATGCCGTTCCCTCGATCACGACTCGCATCTTCATAACTGCTCTCGTCTCTCTCGTCCTGAGCGAACCATACGTCCGGCTGCCTGCCATGGACTGACCGCCGATGTGGTTGTGACCATTCTTCGCGCTGCCTGTTCTCGCGCAAGCGCCACCGCCACCGCCGCCGCCGCTGCGCGTCGCCGTCGTTCAGACAGGTCTGGTTGCACCGGCGGCGAAAGGATGGCTGGTTCAGCCGCCTCGGCTGCGACTGGCGTCTCTGCGGCGCTTCGGGCAGTCAGCGCCGTCAACAGCGCCATCAATCCCCACAGCAGAAAGAGCGCGCCAAAGGTGATGCTCATGCCGATCACCAGCAGGTACAGCGCGACACTCAGATTGTCGGGCATAGCGCCTTCTCCTTACACTGGCATATTCCCATGGCGACGCGGCGGCGGCGCCACCGACTTATCGCGCAGCGCGTTGAGCGCGGCGATAACCCGCGCGCGCGTCTCGCGCGGTTCGATCACATCGTCGAAGAAGCCAGCCGCCGCAGCATGGTAGGGATTGTTGAACTTCCGTTCGTACTCGCGCGCGAGACGCGCGCGCTCAGTGGCAGGATCGGGCGCGCGGGCGATCTGCTCGCGGTACAACAGGTTCACTGCGCCGTCCGCCCCCATCACCGCCACCTCGGCGCTGGGCCAGGCGAAATTGATGTCGCCCCCCAGCGACTTGCTGCTCATCACAATGTATGCCCCACCATACGCCTTGCGCGTCACAATGCTGATCTTGGGCACGGTCGCCTCGGCATAGGCGTAGAGCACTTTCGCGCCATGCCGGATGATGCCGCGATGCTCCTGATCGATGCCAGGCAGGAAGCCGGGCGAGTCGACGAACGTGACGAGCGGAATGTTGAAGCAGTCACAGGTGCGCACAAAGCGGGCAATCTTGTCGGAAGCGTCAATGTCGATCACGCCAGCCATAACGTCTGGCGCCTGCGCCACGATGCCAACGCTCCGCCCCCCCATGCGCGCCCAACCAGTGATGGCGTTCATCGCCCACATCGGTTGCAATTCCAGCCAGCTGCCGCGATCTACCACGCGCTCGATGACATCGTGCATGCGGTATGCCTGACCCGCATCAAGCGGAACGATCCGGTTCAATTCCTCATCGGCGCGCAACGGATCATCGTCAGCCGGAACGAACGGCGGGTTTTCGGTATTGTTCGAGGGCAGGTACGACAGCGCCCGGCGGCAGAGCGCCAGCGCCGTCTGATCGTCCGGCGCGGTTAGATGGCAGGTGCCGCTGACGGTCATGTGCACGTTCGCGCCGCCAAGTCCTTCCAGATCAATGGTTTCACCGGTGACCTCCTTGATCACATCAGGACCGGTAATGAACATGAAGGATCGGCGTTCGACCATGATGATCAGGTCGGTGACGGCTGGCGAATATGCCGCGCCACCAGCGCATGGACCGAGCATGACGCTGATCTGCGGCACAACGCCGGAGCATTTCGTGTTGCGGCGGAAGATTTCGCCATAGCCGCCGAGGCTGTGAACCCCTTCCTGAATGCGCGCGCCGCCCGAGTCGATCAACCCGATGATTGGCGCCCCTTCGCTGAACGCCAGGTCCATCACCCGGCAGATTTTGCGCGCCTGCGCTTCGCCGAGCGACCCGCCGAGCACGGTAAAATCCTGCGAATAGACGAACACCGTGCGCCCGTCGATCCGGCCATAGCCGGTCACAACGCCATCGCCGTAGAATGTCTCGCCATCGACCGGTCTGCCGGTGGTGAACGGTTCGAGTTCGGCGAAACTGCCAGGATCGAGGAGCAGGTCGATCCGCTCGCGGGCAGTCAGTTTGCCGCGCGCATGGTGCCGGGCGATCCGTTCCGGTCCGCCACCCTGGCGCGCTCGCTCGCGTATGGCGCGCAGTTCGAGAATTCGCGGATCATCAGCAGTCATAGATCTGTCGCTTTCAGGACGTACGCGGTCGCCTTAAAATAATCCGGTATCGCCCAGCCTAGCCCGCGCAGGCGGGCTTCGCTTCCCGTAGCCCGCGGCTGATGATTTTTGCGAAAAGAATCCGGTATCGCCCAGCCTAGCCCGCGCAGGCGGGCTTCGCTTCCCGTAGCCCGCGACTTCAGTCGCCGGGCTACAAGGCGGATAGTGGACCGGCGCCGCCCATGGTACAATGAACCCTCAAGGAGCATCTGCCTATGCCTGATGTTGTTACGCTGGGCGAGTGCATGGCTGTCCTGTACCCGCCCGATCCCGTCTCACTCGACGAAGCCCGCGCGCTGTTGCTCGACATTGGCGGCGCGGAAGCGAACCTCGCCATTGCGCTCTGCCGTCTTGGTCACAGCGCGCGCTTCATCAGCCGCGTCGGCGACGATCCGTTCGGCAGACGGATACGCGCCATTCTGTCTGATGAAGGGGTTGACACCTCATCGTTGCGAATCGATCCCGCCGCGCCAACCGGCGTGTTCTTCCGCGAATGGCTTGCCGACGGCGCGCGACGTGTCTACTATTATCGCCGCAATTCAGCCGCCAGTCGAATCGGACCGGATGACCTGACGCCGGAGCAATTCACCCACGCACGGATCGTTCATCTGACCGGCATCACCCCCGCCCTGAGCGAGTCGTGCTCTGCCGCATGCCTGCGCGCCATTGACCTTGCGCGCGCGGCTGGCGCGATCGTGTCATTCGACCCCAATTTCCGCCCGCGATTGTGGAGTGCATCGCAGGCGCGTGATGCGCTCCTGCCCCTGATGCGCGCCGCCGACGTGCTGCTCATGGGACACGAAGACGCCCAGGCGCTGCTGGAGGTCAGCAACGACGACGATGCGCTGGCAGCAGCGGCAGCGTTTGGCGCTCGCGTTGTCGTGCTGAAATGCGCCGAGCGCGGCGCACTCGCGCTGGTTGGCGGACAACGCTCGACGGT
>DAOTWI010000172.1:0-3452 GCA_034436075.1 Roseiflexus sp. | reverse complement strand
CTGCCGGTGCATCAGTTCGACCCTCAGGAAGGCAATTACTGGGGCTACATGACGCTCAACTTCTTTGCGCCCCACCATGGCTACGCGGTTCACGATCCGCATCGTGAGTTCCGCGATATGGTCAAAGCCATGCACGCCGCTGGCATCGAGGTCTGGCTCGATGTGGTCTACAACCATACCAGTGAGGGGGACGAACGCGGACCGGCGTACTCGTATCGCCTGATTGACAATCGGAGTTATTATCTGCTCACACCCGACCGTCGCCAGTATATCAACGCCAGCGGTTGCGGCAATACGTTGCGCTGCGCCGATCCGGCGGTGCGCACGCTGATCGTCGATAGTCTCACCACCTGGATACAGTCGATGCGCGTCGATGGATTCCGCTTCGATCTGGCGTCGATTCTGGCGCGCAATGAGGATGGCACGGTCAATCACGAGGATCCGGCGCTGATCCACGAGATCAGTATGCTCGCTCAACGTCACGGGGTGCGTTTGATCGCCGAAGCATGGGATATCAGCGCCTATCTGCTGGGGCGCGCGTTTCCCGGCATCACCTGGCGACAGTGGAATGGGAAGTTCCGTGATGATGTGCGCGCGTTCGTCAAGGGCGATCCCGGCAAAGTCGGCGATCTGATGTGCCGGTTGTACGGCAGCGACGATCTGTTCCCCGACACGCTGGCAGACTCGTACCGCCCGGCGCAGAGCGTCAATTTTATCACCTCGCACGACGGGTTCTGTCTCTACGATCTGGTTTCCTACAATCGCAAGCACAATCTGGCGAATGGCCACCAGAACACTGATGGCGCCGATCAGAACTTTAGCTGGAACTGCGGCTGGGAAGGGGACGATCACGTGCCGCCGGATGTGCTGGCGTTACGGCGCCGTCAGGCGCGGAATCTCTTTACGCTGCTGATGCTGGCGAATGGTACGCCGATGTTCACCGCTGGCGATGAGTTTCTGAACACGCAGCGCGGCAACAACAACCCATACAACCAGGATAATGAGATTACCTGGCTCGATTGGGATCTGCTAGAGCTCAATCGTGATATGTTTCGCTTCGTCAAAACCCTGATTGCCTTCCGCAAAGCGCATCCGTCGATCCACCGCAGCCGCTTCTGGCGTGATGATGTCCACTGGTACGGCGTCAACGGTCCGCCCGACACATCGTATACCTCGCACGCCGTCGCCTACTGCCTGCGCGGCGTGTCTGCCGGCGATTGCGACCTCTATGTCATGATCAATGGCTACTGGAAGGACCTGGTCTTCGTTATTCAGGAACAGTCGCCGGGAGGGTGGTGGCGCGTCATCGACACAGCGCGCCCCGCTCCCGACGACATTCGTGAACCAGGACAGGAAGTGCAGGTGTGCCAGCCGTACTATGTGGTCAGCGCGCGATCGGTCGTTGTGTTGCGATCGCGCACCACGCACGAAATGCTGTTGGCGCTCAGCGAACCTCGAACGTGATCGTCTTGTCCAGTTTGTCGTTCAGGTAAATATCGACTTTGTACGAACCAGTGGGCCAGAGATCGTTGTTGGTCAATCTGAAGTGCAGAAGTCCACTCCCCATTGTCGCTGTCGTTTCGTTGATCACCTCATTTGCCGGGACCCCCTCGGCATTGACTGCTGTCCAGACAGCCTTGAGGCTGGTTGAGTCAGGGGCGTTGCGCAGGTCTACCATCGCATAAAAGTCATCGAATGGTCCGTAGGAGGTCACCCGGGTGTTCCCGCTCTCGTCGGTTGCCATCCAGGCGTCGGCAATGTTGGCAGTGCTGACATTGAACCCGCAGGCGAGAATGAACAGGGTCAGTGCAAAGGCGGCGGCGAGGACGAATGGCTTCGCGATCCTGGACTTCATTGTTGACGGCTCCTTCTCTACAGGTCGAATGAACGACGACACGCATCATTGGTCATCATGCGCATCTTCGGATTCATAAACGATAGCAGGGACAAAAATGATACACCTGCTCACCACGCACCCGCCATGATCCGGCGCAGCGCCCACTCCTGCACCACAGCGCGGCATTGCAGGCATTCCAGGTCGTTGATCAGCCCGGCAACATGCGGCAATGTGATCGGAACCGCGCGATAGAGCAAGGGCGTCCCGGCTTCGGCTGCATCGTTGATCGTTGCAATGACGCCAAACAACGTCTGGTTCGAGAAGGAACTGTTAATGATCCAGCCCTGTTCATTGAGCGCTTCGAGCGTGGTGATCGCTTCCGGCGGAATGCCGAGTTCACGCTGCACGATCGGCGGCGCGGTATCGAGCGGCATTACGCCGGATGGCACGCGCCCGCCAGGCAGATCGAGCGTCATGCGTCCGACCCCAGGGCGAAACTGCGGGTGCGGCAGCAGAATCTGCGCGCGCCAGATCGGGATGACAATAACCGATGGCACGCGCTCGACGCGCCAGTAATCGAGTTCTCTGCCGTGATCATCGATCCAGCGTTCGGCGATCATCCGCACCCACGGCGATGTGATGGCGACAATCTCGGCGGTGCGCTGCCAGGGACGCGGCATGAATGGTTCAGACATAGGACTCCTCCGCCAGTCGGTCTGGCACTGTTCCGGCTATTCCAGGCAATCCGTCACGACAACTTGTGAAAACGTCCTGCGCTGCTATTCTATGCTATCTCTTGGGTTGCAGGGCTTTCACTTTGAGTTGCGTTCCTGTGTGCGCTCTCGTTCTCTGAGCGTGCTATAGTGAGACCGTTCACAATCGGCATGGCGCCGATGGAATTTACGTGCAAGGAGGCATGCTATGGGAGCCATTGTCACACGCTATCTGGGGAACATGCTGTTCGAGTCCCAACTTGGCAATTACAAACTGCTGATTGACGTTCCGGCATCAATGGGAGGAGCGGACCGCGGACCGACGCCGCCAGAGTTGTTCGTTGCTTCGCTGGGTTCGTGCGTGGCGGCGTTCGCGGCGCAGTACTGCGACCGCGCTGGCATCGACGCCTCTGATATGACCGTCACCGTCAGTTTCGATAAAAGTGAGAACCCGACGCGCCTGACCAATCTGCGCGTCACGATCAACCTGCCGCACGGGGTGTGCGGTGAGCGTGAGGCTGCGCTGCTGCGCGTCGTTGAGCACTGCCCGGTCCACGAAACCATCGCAACGCTTGGCGAGGTCCAGTTTGAGATTGTTGACGCCAGCGCCCTCGCAACCGCGTGAGGCGATCCTCACAGGAAGATCAACCTGAACGTGGACAATCACGCTTGCGCCCGTGGAGCGGTCGGCGCTGGCTGAGCCTGTCGAAGCCAGCGCCGATCATACTGTCCAACATCTGGTTGATCTTCCTAAACGCCAGGACGCCGCCCGACGATTCATGCCCGGACCCCGATGTGGATGCAGGCATGATGTGTCAGGAAACGATGCTCCGGCTGCCAGCGATTGAAATCGCCCCTGATGGGCCTGCGGCCGACCGTCCGCCTACGCGGACGGGAATAGC
>DAOTWI010000171.1:0-4347 GCA_034436075.1 Roseiflexus sp. | reverse complement strand
GGAGTGGGGAGTGGGGAGTGGGGAGTGGGGAGTGAGGAGTGGGGAGTGGGGAGTGGGGAGTGGGGTGCAACCTTTCCACCTGCAACCTGGAACCTTCCCACCTGCAACCGTCCTGCCTTCCGCCTTTGTGTCATTGAAACGTTCACTCCGCAACCTGTCCATTCCTGAGCGCGCCACTGGCGCACCCCTACCTGTAACCGTTCCACGTTCAACCTGCAGCGTTCAACGTTCACCGACCGTCCCGTTTCCACGCCGTCACATTCCACGTTACCGGCGCCATGGCATCGGGGGCAAGCCCGCGCACGTCGGGCGCCGCCACCACGATGCTGAGACGCTGAAACAGGGGAAGGGCGGGCAATTCCTGCGTCCAGAGTTGCTGCTGCCGCAGATACGCCTCAGCACGCTCGGCGGGGTCGAGGGTCGTATCGGCGGTGCGCACCGCGCGATCCGCGTCGCGGAAGCACCAGCCGGCAAAGTTTTCGCCGCGATAGTCGTTGCTTTCGCCGGGAACGGCGGCGCAACTCCAGAGTTGCAGACCGCCCGGCTCCGGTCCGGCGATCCATCCGAAGAGCGCTATATCGAACTGCCGGAGGTAGAGGGGTCCGTCCGTGTCGAACATCTCGTCAGGCGACGCCTCATTGATTTCGATCTCGATCCCGATCGACTTCATATCGGCTTGAAACCGCCGGGCGATCTCGCGCCGAACCTCGCTTCCCTGCGTCGTCAGCAGTTGCAGCGTTAGCGTAACGCCATCAGGCGAGGTGCGGATGCCGTCACCGTCCGGGTCGGCATACCCGGCGTCTTCGAGCAGTTGGCGCGCCTGATCGGGATCATACGGATAGCGCGTCACCTGATCGGGCGGCGCGGCTAGCGGGTGCCCTGGCAACACCCAGCTCTCCAGCACCTGCGTTCGCCCGCCAAAGAGCGCATCAGCCATCGCCTGCCGGTTCGTGCCAAATGCTATCGCGCGCCGCACCCGGATATCCTGCAACACCGGCACATCCAGGTTGAACAGCATATGCTCCCAGACAGGATTGGGGATTGCGATAAACTGCAACGCCCCTTCCGCCGCATCCTGGTCGAAGCGGGTCAGCATGGCTGGCGGAATGCGCTCGGCGATGCCCAGGTCGAGATTGCCGTTGAGCAGATTGGCGCGCAACAATTCGAGATCGGCAAACATGCGAACCACCAGGCGCGATGCCGCTGGCGCCGGACCGGCGTAGTACGGATTGCGTTCGAAGCGCAATTCAGCGGCAGTGCGTTCAACGATCATATACGGACCATACCCGACCGGTTGGCGTGCAAACGGAATCTCGTGAACCCGCGCCGGATCGACCCCCTGGAGCAAATGGCGCGGCAGGGGCGTCCAGTAACTCATGAAATAGGCGGCGCCCACATAATCGGGGCGGAGCACGGCGCGCGTCGTATGATCATCGATCTTCTCATACGCAGCAGTCTTCGCCAGCAACTCGGCGGCTGCATCGCCGGGCGGCGCGGCTTTCGCCAGTTCATACGCGAATACCGAGTCGTCCGCGGTGACCGGCGTTCCGTCCGACCAGCGCAACTGCGGGTTCCAGCGGAAGGTGATGACCAGTTGATCAACCTGGGTGACGACATCGGTGACGGTGGTTGTAATAGCGCCGGTTGCATCGAGATAGACATCGACCTTGCGCATTTCCGCATCGCCGTTTTCGAGGGTGGGGATGCGTTCGAGCACGCCCGTCACGGTATAGCCGTAGTTGCGGGTCAGAATTGGCGAAGGGAAGAGCAACTCGGTGATCGCCGCCGTTGCACGGCGGGTCGCAGCGGATTGCGGATAGGGGTAGAGGTCGGCAGGAAGATCGAGCGCCCCAATCATCCAGGTATCGCTGCGTTCCGCGATGCGCTCGGCAATGATTGCGCTGGTGGGAATAGGACCGGTGGATGGCGTCGCTGGCGCGGGCGTCGGGGTCGGCACGCCGCCTTCGATCGTGCACCCAGCCAGCGCCACGCACGCAATCGCCAGGAACAACAGCTGTTGTGCAGACCTTCTGAGTCGTTGCTGGATCATACGTGCAGGGAGTGTAGCAGGGTTGCGCCGATTTGTCCAATAACCGTTTATCTACCATTGTGTGACGTGCTATAATCGGTTACAGTCTTGTCATCGGCGGAGCGTTTCTGTGACTGAGCCAGCCGTTATCTCGACCGATCAACTCATCTGCGACCTCGATCAACTCATCAGCCTGGCAGGCAGCCCTGGTCAGACGGATGAGCTGCGCGCCATCGCCACGCGCATCGCAGCTATGATGCGCCATCGCGGTTTAACCGTTGAGGTGCGTTCGACCCCTGGCGCTCCGATTGTCGTTGGCTGGCGCGCCGGGCGTCAACCATACACGGTGCTGCTCTACCATCACTATGACACGCACTCTCCCGGTCCATGGCGCGCCTGGCGTCACGATCCGTTTCAACTGGCGGAACGCGATGGCGTTGTGTATGGGCGCGGCGTGGCGGATGGGAAGGGACCGCTGGCGGCGCACCTGAATGCCATTGCTGCACTGATCGAGTCGGAAGGCGAATTGCCGTGCGGCGTCGTGGTGGTCGCCGAGGGCGACGCATTGATTGGCAGCCCCTATCTCGGCATGCTCATCGCTGATCGGCGGGCGCTCTTCAAAGCCGACGCCTGCCTGGCGAGCGGAGGCGACCGCGATGCCAGCGGGCAACCGTTCTGCTACAGCGGCGCCAAAGGATTGGTGCAGGTGATGCTGCGGTTGCAGCAATCGCAGGAAGCCCTGCCCGCAGGCATGGCAGCCAGCGTACCCAATCCGCTCTGGCGCATGATCTGGGCGCTCAACCAGATCAAGACCGACCAGGAGGAAGTGCTGATCGGCGGGTTTTACGATGCCATCGAAGGTCCCACCACCGAAGAGAACCGTATCCTGCGCACGGTGTTCGCCGACGAGACGGGACGGCGCACGGCCTGGAAGATCGACCAGTTTCTGTTGGGGTTGACCGGTGCGCCGCTGGTGCGCTCGGAAGTGACGCTGCCAACGTGCAATGTCAATCTGCTCCAGATTGAGCCGGTCAGCGATCCGCCAGCGATCCCGCGCAGCGTCGTCGCCCGGCTCGATTTTCAACTTGTGCCCCGGCAGCGCCCTCAGATGATTGTCGAGGCGTTGCAGGCGCATCTGGCTTCCAAAGGGTTGACCGACATCCTGGTTGAACGGCTGCCCGGCGGCTATCCTCCCGCGCAATCGCCGATTGATGATCCCTTCGTGCGATTGGTAAGCGATGTCGGCAGGTACATCCACGGAACGCCGCTGACCATTCTGCCGCGTGGTCCGTTTAGTATGCCATTGTTCTATTTCGCTGAAGCGTTCGGTATTCCAGTCGCCTCCGTCGGCGTTGCACGCTCGTCCAGCGCGATCCTCGATGCTAACGAGTGCATTCCGCTCCCCGATCTGGTGCGTCACGGGCAGCATCTGATCGAAACGCTCTACGCCTGCGCCTCCAGCGCCAGCGCCCCATGATGTCGCTGCGTTCGATCCGCCGGACAATCGCGGCAGATGTCGTTGTTCTCGCGCCGTTACTCCTGCTCTTTCCGGTTTTTCTGCTGTTGTACGGCTGGACGGCTGCGCCCGACGCGCTCTCCGGCGATTCGGCGGAGTTTCAACTGGCGTCGGTTCTTCTCGGCGTGCCGCATCCCACGACCTATCCGCTGGCGACAATCCTGGGTCACCTGGCCACCCGCGCGTTGCCGTTCGGCACGCTTGCGTGGCGCGTGACGGCGGTTTCGTCGGTGTGCGCCGCGCTGACGGTCGCACTGTTTGCGCTGCTGGCGCGGCGTGTCGTCGGGCATCCGTGGGCGGCGCTCATTGGCGCCCTGGCGCTGGGCTTTGCGCCGGGGTTGTGGAATGCGGCAACGATTGCGGAAATCTACGCGCTGCTGGCGCTGCTGATCGTGGCGCTGGCGCTGGCGCTGTTGCAGGCATGGGAGCGTGCGACGTCTCCTGGTCTGACACGGTTGGCGCCAGCGGCGCTGATCGCCGGTCTCGGTCTGACCCATCACGGATTGTTCGCCATTACGGCGTTGCCGCTCTTTGCCGCTGCCATCGGCGCTGCGCTGTGGCGCAGGAGAAAACCGGCGCCATTACGCGAACTGGCAACCCCCGCCGCGTGGGTCAGTCTCGCATTTCTTGCAGGCACGACGCCGTGGCTCTACCCGCTGGCGCAGTTTGCCCGCTTCGGTCCGTTCGATGGCATGGACTACGGGCTGCCGCGCCACTACTTCTGGGGAGCGCCGCAATCGTGGGGCGATGTGCTCGACCTGATGACCGGCGGCGAGGTGCGGCGCGGCATCTTCCGGGCGCC
>DAOTWI010000170.1:0-2094 GCA_034436075.1 Roseiflexus sp. | reverse complement strand
GAAACGCTGGATGGCATCGCGGCGCGGTTGGGCAGTGATGCAGGGGCGATTGCGCTCCTGAATGCGCTCGACCCCGACGCGCCGTTGCGCCCCGAACGGGCGCTGGTCATCCCGCTGTTCCGCGCCGGAGAACCGGCGTTCGGGCTGACCGAACCGGTGCGTCGCGGCAACCCGGCATCCGGTAAGGTGGCGCTGACCTTCGATATTGAGATCGACGATACGACCCTCTATGCCATCCTCGAAGCACTGCGGCAACGTAACGTTAAAGGGACGTTCTTCGTCACGGGGAACTGGGTCAAACGCTTCCCTGACGCTGCGCGCGCAATCGTTGCCGAAGGGCACGAGATCGCCAATCATTCGCTGACGCATCCCTACTTCTCGCGGATCGGTCTCGATGGCATGGCAAATGAATTGCGCGAGACCGACCGGATCGTCCAGGAGATCACCGGTCGCAGCACGCGACCGCACTTTCGTTTTCCGTATGGCGCCTATACCGCGCAGGCAGTGGCAGCAGTTGCAGCGGAAGGATACATCCCGTACCATTGGAGCGCCGATGATCGGGCGATTCCGGCATGGCTCGACCGCGCCGTCGCCGATCCGTCAGGTGCAGCTGGCGGCATCCTGTTGATGCACGGGCGCCCGGCGACTGCAGGGATGCTCCCTGGAATCATTGATCGTCTGCGTGCTGTCGGGCTGGAACCGACAACGTTGAGTGACACTCTCCGCTGATTTGTTTCTGCGAGGCATGTTCATGAAAGATGTTCTTCCTGCAATCGAGCAATGGCGTGCGCGCGGCGAGCGTGTGGCGATTGCCACTGTGGTGAAGACGCTTGGTTCCGCGCCGCGGGGAGTTGGCGCAAAAATGGCGGTTTCGTCGAGCGGCGCCATAGTCGGTTCGGTTAGCGGCGGATGCATCGAGGGGGCGGTCTTCGATGCCTGCCAGGAAGCGATTCGCACCGGCAAGGCGCAGTTGTTGCACTTCGGCGTCGCCGATGATGACGCCTGGGATGTCGGTCTGGCGTGCGGCGGGATCATTGATGTGTTTGTCGAGCCGCTGGATTGGTAGCGTCTGACGCTGTTTGGCGGCTGCAACCCTGGAGACTTGCCAGACGTCTGAGATGGGTGAACGAAAATCCGAAGAGCGTGGCGGCCAGGTTTTTTTGCAAACCGCGCTGTTCGATTGCATTCCGCCGAAAGAATGATACGCAGCCGCCATGCGCTCAGTCGTTTCTCAATGAGGTTGACGCGAAGACGCCAGGACGCAGAGATACCCAATGACACCCTGCCTTCGCATCCGCGCACCTTGACGTCAGCCGCTGATAGAGTGATTAACCTGAACCGGCACAGGTTCAGCCTGTGGAGCGGTTGGCGCTGGCTGAGCCTGTCGAAGCCAACGCCTAGCGCAAGACGGTCAACATATTCGATATCGTGTGACATCTGGTTGAACGCTCTATGAGAAACCCTTCGTGCGAACGGAAAACGTGATGACAATGCTCTACACTATCCTTAAGGCCTGCCTTGCCGCTGAACAACCGGTCGCTGTAGCGACGATTGTCGATGGAGCAGGGCAGATTGGCTCTAAACTGTTGGCGCGCCCTGGCGAAGCGTTGCTTGGCACGCTGGGGGACTCCACGCTCAACGAAGCAGTGGAACGTGATGCGCTGGACATGCTGCTGCGCGCCGAGAGCGGCATTCGCACCTACACGGTCGCTGATGGCGAGGTGCAGGTCTTTATCGAAACCTATCCGCCGCCCCCGACGATGTTCATCGTTGGCGCGGTGCATATCGCTATTCCGCTGGTGACGTTCGCCAAAACGCTTGGCTTCCGCACGGTGGTGATTGATGCGCGCGGCGCGTTCGCCACCCCTGAGCGGTTTGCGCATGCCGACGAACTGATCCACGCCTGGCCCGATGAGGTGCTGCCCGGACGCATGACGAGCAATAGTTTCGTGGTGCTGTTGACCCACGACCCGAAACTGGACGATCCGGCGCTCAAGGTGGCGCTCCCCTCGCCGGCGCGCTATGTCGGGGCGCTGGGCAGCCCCCGGACGCACGCCAGACGCCTGGAGCGCCTGCGCGCCGATGGGGTGCCGG
>DAOTWI010000169.1:0-3052 GCA_034436075.1 Roseiflexus sp. | reverse complement strand
CACTTTGATAGGGAGCGCCACGCTCCCACATGCTCTGGCGAAGCCAGAAAACGCGCCACTGCGTAAGTCCTGTCATTCAGAACCGGCGCGTGGTTTCAAGGCAGGTTGTGCCGCCTCGACATTGTAGCGACAGGTTCATTCTATCATGCATCGCCCTATCGGGTGAGTATTCACAAAAGAGGGTTATATGTATCTGATGCATCACGATCAATGGAGAAAGGCGCTTATCAATGACTTTGATCACTCTTTGAAGGTCTTGATCTTCGTGGCGATGTGATCATATAATGAACGTCATTTCGGGTGTTTTGTGAGCAACTGGCACGAATAGCGCCCACACCGCTATTGGACTGACAGCCGTTCGCAGGTAAAGTACGCATGCGCATGAAAAAGCCGCTATCCGCCCGGTCTTCTGAACCGGCAGACGGGGGCACAACCCTCTGGATCAACCAGGTGCGGCAAGCGCCAGCTCCGCCTGCGATTGCTGAAGAGGCGCCGTTCACGCCAGAGCAGCAGCGAGGCGGTGATCAGGCATTCGGGCACCACTTCAGCGACTTTCGCCTCCATTCCGGCGCAGAGACAGGTCTGACGCCTTCGCCGCCGCCAGTCGCGCCGTTGACTCCATTTCACGGTATCATCATTCAGACCCAACGCTCTCCCGGATCAGCGCGCCCTACCCTTCGCCAGGGATCGCCCCACGCAGAGGATATCGAATTTCTTCAGGAACGATTGAATATCGACGGCGCCACGCCGGCGCTCGAAGTCGATGGCATCTTCGGTCCGCTCACCGATGCCGCGACGCGCGAATTTCAGCGCCGCCACGGGCTGATCGTCGATGGCGTCGTTGGTCCGCAAACATGGGGCGCTCTCAATGCTCTCGAACGGGCAGGCATTGCCGGACCAGAAGATGTGATGAGCGGCACACGCCCGGTGACCGCTGAACAACACCTCGAAGTCGAGCAGGCGCTGCATCCGAATGCGCAAACCTCCGGCGGCTCGGTCACCACGCCGCCGATGACCGGCGCGGGGGTTGGCGGCGAGTTTGAACAGCACATGATCGCGGCGCTCGATACGCTGATTAACGATCGGGTGAACCCCGAAAACGAAATACCCGCTTCGCCCGACCTGATGGACCCGATTCGGGAGATCGCCGATGCAGCGCAGCAGACGGTGGAAGATTTTTACGCCCGCTACATCGTGATGGCTAGCCGCACGCCAACCGGTTCGTACCATCCTGGCAGTTTTCGCATTCCTCTCCGCGATGCGTCCACGCGCCCTGTCTCGCGGGCAGATGCCGCCGGATGGGTCGACTATTTTATGTCGGAGCCATCCTATGAGCCGAGCCAGGTGCTGACTGACCACAACGTCGATACATCGCGCGCCCGTCCGGATCGCGCCGAGTATGCCCGTGTGCGCGATCTCTATGTCAGGAATGATACGCGGTTTCGTAACGTGCGCAATGTGATTCGCGGCTGGCCTGCTGAAGCCGGGACCGGAACCGTGTTTATTCAGCCGCGTGAGTACCAGGGTCTGGTTGGCAGGTGGTCCCTCTTCAAAACCATGATGCACGAGTTTCTGCACCTGGTGACCCATCCGAATTATGAGCGCGCTGCGGCAGCGATCGGCGGCAGCGCGCGCCAGGCGCTGATTGAAGGGTTCACCGACCACTTTACGCTCCAGGTATGGCATCATGTGCGCGACTCACTGGAGACGAATCGCGCACTCCGCCAGCGCGTCGAGGGCAATCTATTCCAACCCGATCTGGACCCTGCCGTTCTTGACGATCCGTCAACATATGCTCAGGAAGCGCCGGAACGCATCGTGGCGGCTGTCGGCGAGGAAAATGCGCGGGTGGCCTATTTTATGGGTCACGCCGACTTGCTCGGGTTGGGCGCAGGAACGCTGAGTGAGGCGCCGCTGACCGGCATTGCGACCTGGGAACCGACCGATAGTGATACCGCTGAACAATATACGGTTCGCGCCGGAGGCGAGACGGTCGCTCAGATTCGTGAGCGCACCAATGCAGCGACCATCACAGAACTCGATGGCACTGAAGTGGTCGATGACACGCAGCGTTTTGCTGCCGGTCATTGTCTACGCATTCCAGGCATTCGCTGGCATCGCGCGATTGCCGAAGATACACGGGCGCAGGTCGCCGGGCAGCACGGCATTACGCTCGAACAACTCGAACGGGCGAACGGCTGGACGCATCGCCAGGGCAATACGCCAATCCCGGCAGGCACGCGCGTGCTGATTCCGCGACGCTAATAGAGCGATCACTCTGAACCTGGACAATCAAGGATGTGCAGGGGCTGGCGTTGGCTGAGCCTGTCGAAGCCAACGCCAATCACAAGATGGTCAACATAGGCAAGATTGTCAATGTCAGAATGATCTTCCTGTAAGGATCGCCCTGCCTCTTGACCGCGCCCGATGCCAGCAGTTGAGGAGAAGAGATGTCCAGTCTTGAGATTGCGTTGCGCGGCGACTGGTTGCGCTGGGATGGGCTCGACGCCAGCCTGACAGGTCAGGACCTCCGATATCTGCTTGGACCGGATGTTATCGCGGAGGCGCGCGAGCCAGCCAGGCTGTCGCTGCAACTGGTCACCCGCCAGGTCTACCGCCGCAGCGCTCCGCCGCACACGGTGGTGGCGTGGTTCGAAGATACCAGTGATCGCCTGCTTTTGATTGAGCTCGATGAACCTCCATCGCTGGCGTCGCTCGACGAGATCGTGTCCGCCTGGGGACCGGCGGATCGCGTCGCTCCGGGGCGCTCTATCGTCCTTGGCGCAATGACGACCGAACATGTCTACCTGAGCCGCGGCATTGCGTTGACGATTGCCGAGTCCTACGACGATCCGCCGTCGTTTGCACCGCGTATCGCGCGCGTCCAGCTGTTCGCGCCGACCGATCTCCAGGGGTTCCTGGTGCGCCTGGGCGGAGGCGATTGGCATTACGGACCGCGCTGAACCGCTCTCCCGCCCTGGGTGCGTATGGGATGGGCGCACGGCGGCGTACCCGTGGGCACGCGGGCGGCGTATGGGATGGGCGCGCGGGC
>DAOTWI010000168.1:0-3001 GCA_034436075.1 Roseiflexus sp. | reverse complement strand
AGCCAGCGCAGCCGCTGACGGCGTTCCTGCGCGGTGTGCGCCCGCTGCTCGAGCGCGACGCCCCGTTTCGCAACTACCTGATCGGACGGGTCAGCATTGCGCTGGCGCTCGTCGGGCACAACTTCATTACCGCGCTGGGACTCGAACGGTTCAACCTGTCCGGCGCAGATGTCGGCGGTTTCACTGCGGCGCTGCTGGCGGCGCAGGCGGTGAGCGATCCGCTCCTTGGCGGGATGGCAGACCGCTGGGGGCATAAGCAGGTGCTGGAACTCTCGACAGCGGTGGGGCTGATTGCCATTCTGCTGGCGCTGATCGCGCCGTCGCCGGTCTGGTTCTTCGTGATTTTTGTGCTGGTTGGCTTCTCGCAGGCGGGGTACATTCTCTCCGGCTTCACGCTGGTATTCAGTTTTGCGCCGCCGGCACAGCGCCCCGCCTACATTGGCGTCTCGAACATTGTGATGGCGCCAGTCGCAGCCGCCGGACCGCTCCTCTCCGGGTGGCTCGCCGAACTCGTCAGCTACGAGGCGCTGTTCGTCGTGCTGCTGGTCGTGGGGATCGCCGGTCTGAGCTGGATGCGCCTGCGCGTGCCGCGTCCGGCGGCGACGGCGACGCTGGCAGAGGAGCGAGTAGGGTAGGGATCAGGCGCCAAAGGTGATAGTCCATCCTAAAAAGTCTCAGGTCGCAAATTCGTATACTGGCGCGTCGATAACCTTTTTTGGGGGTTGTTGTAAACGGATAATTTCGTGGATGCGCTCGACTGTTTGAGGTGCAAACAGACTCTCACCCGTTTCAATGTTGACACGTGCCGGTACACCCTCGATGGCAATAATGCGTCCATTGATCTCGATAAGGTATGTTACTTCTTTTTCAACGAGGGTTTCGTTCCAGACATGTTCGCTCATCCTGCCCTCCGTTCTGGCAGATCAGGCTTTTAATGTTCTGCTCTCATCGTCGCTACGCTGCGTGTTGCGTTTGCTCAGCGAGTTTCTGCTGCAACCAGAGGTTGACCAGCGTTTCCACCTGCACGCCGCGTTGCCGGGCTTGCTTTTCAAGGGCTGCAAATAACTCTGCTTCAATCGGCACGGCACAGGTGATTTCCAACACTACATCGGGTGCAGCCGGATTGTCGAAATCGGTGAAGTCATGGATATCCCAGAACTCACTGATCTTTTCGTCGGTGTCTGCCTGTGAGATGCTGCTCGGTTTATTTGCGTCCATAGGATCTGCGCTCCTTGTCGCTCACATCGCGCGCGCTGATGATCACTGCTGTTGTGGTTGCCGGTTTGTAGATAAAGAAAACTGCCATATGCCTGCCGCCGAACGCCTGACCAAAGGCGGCGTAGACGTCTTCGCCTTCGGTGTGACCTTTGTACCACTTTACAGGCATCTGACAGGAGCAGGCATTGAGTCCCGCACTCATCGTCGCTCTGCTGCGTGTTGCGTTTGTTCAGCGAGTTTCTGCTGCAACCAGAGGTTGACCAGCGTTTCGACCTCACTGCTTATCCTGCTCAGTCAGCCGTCGATGCTTTGCCCGGCTCATCGTCTTGATGAATTCCACCCGCCGAAAGCGGAGCGCCGACCAGTCTGCGTCGATCGCCACCTGACGGACGCCCTCGAAGCCCAGTTCGCCCAACACTGCCCAACCAGTGTCCCGGTTAAACTCGCAGGTGTAGTTCTTCGAGCTTGCTTTGGGATAGGCAAACCAGACGATGGCATCGCCTTCCGCCTGCCGGGCAATAGCCCGCGCCAGGTCATTCACCTCGGACTGCGTTGTCACGAATGCAAGCGAGAAGACGATGCGCTGGATGCTGTCAATACTCCGCCGGATGGCGACGTCTTTGAGGAAAGCGAGTTCCGGTTCGAATGACTCCGGCGCGTTCAACACCAGGATTTCCGCCTGGTCCTTCAGATTCAGTTTCTTGAAAAGGTCAGACATACTTCCTCCACACTACGGCGCACATGGTTTATCTGGATCATGCTGACTCAACCGCATATGGCGCACAAGGCGAACGTTTCTCGCCAGCACCATCCAGTCGTGCATAAAGCGGACGTGCGCCGAACGTGTGAGGTCTCACAGCGTCCATCCCGGACTACCTCACCGTCAGGTTCCTCAACTTCGGCACCGCTGCAATCCACACCTGACCAGGGTTCATAGCGGCTTCGCTGCCATCAGCGAGGTAGAAGCGCAGCGGCGCGGCTTCCGAGTCCTTGCGCCAGGTAATCTCGCGCGCCACGCCGTCCTGGAACAGGAACCCCGGACCACTGCCGATCACATCCTGCTGAATGCGACCCTTGGCGTCGCCGGGGATGGGGCGTTCCTGCACTTCGATGACGACGACATTGCTGGCGCGCAGTTGCTGCCCGGTGGCGGCATCGATCGCCGGTTTGCCGCGGCGCAGGCGCAGATAGGCATTGCTGGCGGGGTCATACGTCCAGCCAGCGGTATCCTGGCGGTAGATGAAGTAGTAGCTGAGTTCCTGCGCTGCCGGGCGCTGATCCAGCGGCGCTTCGGCTTTGATCAGAAATCCCTGCTCCGGGTCGTTGATCTCGGCGTTGCCGAAGCGCGCTGCCGCCTGGTCGAGCCGCGCCGTGCTGGTGTAGAGGTTGTGCGGCGCTTTGCGCGTGCGAATGCGGGTGAAGTAGGCGCCGCCGGAACGCGCCAGCGCATCGACATCGATGATCTCCGGCGCTTCACTCGCACGCCTGAGCGCATCGGGGGCGCCGCCAGCGTGGATGTACATGCCGCGCATCCCCATCGCCCAGCGCACGAAGTAGAGCCGCGCGCTGCGCACCGGACCGATCGACGGAACATCAGGCGAAACGCCGGGGACATACACCGCCATGAAGCGCGTGATCCCCATCTCGGCGAGCGCCTCGAACACGACCGCCGCCTTGTCGAGGCCGGTCTGCGGGTAGGCATTCGGATGGTTGTCGATCATGACGACGTAGGGTCGCCGGATGACTGCGCCACGCTCGAAGGCGGCGGGGGCGCGGGGCGGCG
>DAOTWI010000167.1:0-2445 GCA_034436075.1 Roseiflexus sp. | reverse complement strand
ACGGCACCGCCCTGATCGGGAGTATCACGCTGCCGCAGCCAGCGTGCAGACATTATAATGCAACCATTCGTTGACCCACGTAGGGACTGGTCTGAGACCGGATCCCCAACAGAAAGGAAACGGACGCCATGGGACCCATTTCCTGGATTATTTTTGGCGCGCTTGCCGGATGGGTGGCGAGCCTGCTGGTTGGCATCGAAGAGCGCCAGGGTTGCCTGATGAATATCATCATCGGCATCCTGGGAGCGTTCGTTGGCGGGTTGATCATGGATCTGCTGGGATTCGGCGGGACCAATTTCGGCTGGGATGTGCGCAGTTTTGGCGTGGCGGTGCTGGGGGCGATTGTCCTGCTCGCAATCACCGGACAGATCCGCAAGCGCAGGCGCTAAAAAAACCGGGGCAGGCGTTTGATCGCCTGCCCCGTCTTTAGACCCAGGCTTCTGTCCAGCATTCCGGCTCGCACACCAGGGGATGCGAGAGGAGTTCGGAGGAGCCAGAGGAAATGAACGGGAAGAGTACAGTGAAGGGAGCCGGTATGTTTCCTCTGAACAGCGCCTTTTCTGAGTTAAGCATATGCGATGGCGAGATCATCCGCAATAGCACCAACATCCCATTTGCGTATGCCCCTTTTGGCATCGAGGTACCAGAAGGAGGGATGACCTGCCCGCCGATTTTCTGATTTTCTGGTATCATGCGTAGCAATTGATGACGCTGCGCATACTCTGTTCTCGATGCCCAGAAACCAGAAAACCCTGTTCGATACACAGCGCGAGGAGGCGTTGAGCCGTCAGGCGCCGCTTGCCGCGCGCATGCGCCCACGCACGCTGGATGAGTTCGTCGGGCAGGATCACATCGTCGGCGAAGGCAAACTGCTGCGACGCGCCATCAGCAATGATGCGCTCTTCTCGATCATTCTCTGGGGTCCGCCCGGCGCCGGCAAGACGACCCTGGCGCGGATCATCGCCGATACGACCCATGCCCACTTCGAGCAACTTTCGGCGGTGTCCGCCGGAGTCGCCGATCTGCGTCGCGTGGTCAAGGAAGCGCAGGACCGCCTCGGCATGTTCCAGCAGCGCACGATCGTCTTCATCGACGAGATCCATCGTTTCAACAAGGCGCAGCAGGACGCCATTCTGCCCTATGTCGAAGACGGCACGATTATTCTGATCGGCGCAACTACCGAGAACCCGTCATTCGAGGTCAATCCGGCGCTCCGCTCGCGGGCGCGCGTCTTCGTCCTCGAATCGTTGACCGATGAGCAGATCGGCGTGATTGTTGATCGGGCGTTGAGCGATACCGAACGCGGGCTTGGCGGCCTCAACGTGCTGTTGGCTGCCGATGCGCGCGGGTATCTGATCAACATGTCGAACGGCGATGCGCGCACGGCGTTGAATGCGCTCGAAGCCGCAGCCCTCGCCAAATCGCCTGGAGTCGGCGGGAAGCGCCTGATTACCGTGGACGACATCCGCGATGCGTTGCAGAGCCGCGCGTTGCAGTACGACAAAAATGGCGAATTGCACTACGACGCCATCTCGGCATTGCACAAGAGCGTCCGTGATAGCGACCCTGACGCGGCGCTGTACTGGCTTGGGCGCATGCTCGACGGCGGCGAAGACCCGCTGTATATCGCGCGACGGGTGGTGCGCATGGCAGTCGAAGACATCGGCATCGCCGACCCGCACGCCCTGCCGTTGACCATCGCCGCGCAACAGGCGGTGCATTTTCTTGGCCAACCGGAAGGCGATCTGGCGCTGGCCCAGGCAGTGGTGTACCTGGCTCAGGCGCCAAAGAGCAACGCGGTCTATACCGCGTATGCTGCGGCGCTCAAAGATGTTGCAGAGACGCGCAACGAGCCGGTTCCGCTCCATTTGCGCAACGCGCCGACAGCGTTAATGAAAGGGCTTGGATATGGTCGTGGGTATAAATATGCACACGACCATGAAGACGCGCAGGTAGAGCAAGAGCATTTTCCGCCCAACCTGCGAGGGCGGCGCTATTACGAGCCGACCGGGCGCGGGTTCGAGGCGACGGTGCGCGAGCGTCTCGCCTGGCGCGATGCACGTGCGTCGCATGCGCCTGCGAAAGGGGGTCACATGGAAGGACACACCGGGTCGGCAACGGCGCGGAGCAACACCCCATCCGATATCGACCCGCAGGCGCTTGCTGGCGAAGAGCCGCAAATCCCGGCGGACGACGTCGCCGAAACGCCACAGTTATCACGTTCGCTATCACGTCGTCGGTCGAAGTAATGTCTGAAACACCGGAACATGTGTATGCCATCTCAAACCGCTGATGTCGTCATTATCGGCGCCGGTATTATGGGTGCATCAATCGCCTATCATCTGGCAGTGCGTGGGTGCACCAACGTCGTTGTTCTGGAAAAGGAAGAGACCGAGATCAGCGGCTCGACCGCCCGATCTGTCGCCGGCGTGCGCCATCAGTTCT
>DAOTWI010000166.1:0-2066 GCA_034436075.1 Roseiflexus sp. | reverse complement strand
GCCGCGGACCACGGCGGGCACAAAGTATCGCACCAGTATCACGAGCGCGAGCCGTTGAGCCAAAGCACCAAAGGCAGCTATCGCCGCCAAGGCGAGCAACTCGCCACCCATGAGCACCGCTGTGATCTGCAAGGCACCAATGGCCGTGGTGGCCGCTGAGCCGACGACCGCGCCCCACCCGACTAACCCGGCTCCCTGGAGGACGCATACCCATGAGGCCGTGGCAACCGTTACCGCCTGGGCCGTGCAAAGTATCAGCCATGCTACCCCCGCCGCGGTCCGCTCAGGGCCCGTCAGGGCCAATTTCTCAGCCGCGATCCAGCCACCGACCAGGGCAACGGCAAACGTGCCCACGGCAAGACCAAGAAATGCGTACCGCCCTGACTGGACGAGGTCCTCAAGCTCCTGCGCCAGTTGCTCGGGATCGAGCACCGTGGCTGATTGCCGCTCCCTGCCGAAAATAAAGGCTACACGCCGCGTGAGCGCTAGCTGCAGGCCAAAGTCGAAAACGCCGAGGATGGCCCATATCTGGCCCATCATCATCCATAGGCCGACATCAGCGGCCGACAGGCCGCCGATCAAAGTCGGGATCAGTATCAAGCCAACAGCGATACTCAGTGTGCGACTGACGGTACTCAGCAGCGTACCCCAGAAGATCTTCCGCGTTGCACCGCCGGCCGACGGCCTAGTGCGCGGATCGGATGTCTGTCGCAGTAGCATGCTAATGCGACAGGCTGTCCCGAAACGATGCGCTGCTGATGCCATACAGCTTGCGCCATAACGTCGCGAAACGCCGCTGGGTCTCGTCCAGCATTCGACGTTCAAAGTGAAGATTGCATTCTCGAATATCTTTGCCCATCGATCGAATCGCGATGAGCTGGAATCCGTTCCCGGAAAGCCAGCGAACAATCTCGCAAAAGTCATGTTGGGCGCGATAGATAGGAATGATATGAGCCTCGATCATCACGCAGATCACACTCTCTAGCCTCCTCCCCATGCCTTCAAGAACATGCAGGTCATAGCCTTGCACGTCGACCTTGACAAAGTCCACTTCGGGGGCTCCGTCGATGTCCTCGTAGCGGCTAACGACCACTTCGTGCTCCCGCGCAACGCGATAGATGCCTGCGTCAAAGCACGAACTCAGCCGGCTCAGGTCACTAATACGATCGAAGTTGGGTTCCAGTAACGATGATGCTGCGGGGTCCGCAGTCTCGAATAGAGTCATCGTCCTGTTCTGATCTCCGAGAGCGTACGGCAACGGAACAATGTTACTTTGCCGAGCAAGTCGTTGGCATTCGACGGGATCGGCCTCGGCGACCACGAACCGGATAGCGGTAAACCTCCGGAAAAGCTGCCAACGACGACCGACCCCACCCCGCGCGCCGACGTCGAGAACGACCGCATCGCGCAGCGCTGGCTGACGAAGATAATAGATAAACGCATCCAGAATATTATAGAATTTCCAGATGGCTGTTATGGCGCGCTGCATCTCTGTCGGGGAACTCAACTGTCAGTGACCTTTGCTCCTCAGCCGCCGACCGCGATCGGTGATCGGCGTCAATCGCGAGCGTGCATCACGATAACCTCCCCTGCGGGGACGCGCGTCCCCGGCCCCAATCGGACCCCCGCCCCAATCCAGCACCCGTCGCCGATCTCGATCGGCCGGCAGAAGAACCGGAACCGCGCGTCGTTCCAGTCGTGGTTGCCGGTGAACAGATAGGCACCCTGGCTGATGCAGACGTTGCAGCCGATGCGGACGGTGCAGTGATTGTCGATCCAGACCAGCTCGCCGAGCCAGACATGATCACCGAGCTCGAGGAACCAGGGGTACTTGATCGTCACCCGCGGCTTGCACACCAGGCCCTTGCCGACCTTGGCGCCGAAGACGCGCAGGATGGCAGCCTTCCCGGCGCTCGGGATCAGCGACAGGATGGCACCCTGAAAGAAGAAGGCGTTGACCAGGTACCAGGCCGCCCGCCAGGCGAGGCCGCGGTTCCCGGGCAGGACCGGAGGCTTGTAGGCGGCGAGGTCCATGCCGCGGATCTTTCGCCGCCGGACGCCGCGGG
>DAOTWI010000165.1:0-6483 GCA_034436075.1 Roseiflexus sp. | reverse complement strand
GGGAACGGCGTCGCCGCGCCGGCGACTGAGGCGTCCGGCGCTGCATCACCGGCGTAGCGTCACGAATGGTATTGGCATATCACTATGGCAAAGTTCACCTATGATCTTGACCCGGTGACGCGCATCACGGCAAGCGCAGTCGGTCCGCCGGGGCAGCGCGTCTTCTATATCCAGGCGCGCCGCGGGCGTGAAGTGGTGTCGCTGATTGCGGAAAAGGAACAGGTTCGCGCGCTGGCGCAGGCGATTGATCGTCTGCTTGAAGAATTGGCGGAGAAAAATCCACTCCTCTCTTCATCCGACGATCTCTTGCTCGTCAGTGATATGAACCTGGAAGAACCAATCGAGCCGCGTTTTCGTATTGCTCAAATGGGAATTGGGTACGACGCCGAGCGCGACATGGTCATCCTGGTGATGCAGGGATATCGTGAGGAAGAGAGTGAAGAGGAGCCGCCAACTGCGCGCTTTGGCGCTTCACGCCAGCAGATGCGCGCGCTCAGCGAGCATGCGGCGAATGTGGTTGCACGCGGGCGCAAAATCTGCGGCAACTGCGGCCGTCCCATCGATCCCGGCGGTCATTTCTGCCCGCAGATGAACTGATATGAGCAACGAGTTGAGTGTTGGCGAAGTGCTGGCGCTGCTGGCAAAGGGCGAGATGAACGTCCAGGGCATGATGCCCTGGAGCAGCAACTACACGCTGCTCGTCACGGTGCGTGACGGCGATCTGGAAGGACTCGCCGTGTACAAGCCGCGGCGCGGCGAGCGCCCGCTGTGGGATTTTCCGCGCGGCACGCTGTGCCAGCGCGAGTTTGCCGCTTTCCTGCTCAGCGAAGCGCTCGGCTGGTCGCTCGTGCCGCCAACCGTCCTGCGCGATGGTCCCTACGGCTACGGCTCGGTGCAGTTGTACATCGACTGTGACCAGGATGCGCACCTGTTCACGATGCAGAAAGAGGGCGGCTACGACGATCAACTCGCGCGTCTGGCCGTCTTCGACATCCTCTCGAATAACGCTGACCGCAAGAGCGGTCATTGTCTGAAAGGCGCAGATGGCCGGCTCTGGGCGATTGACCATGGCATCTGTTTCCACGCCGAGCCGAAGTTGCGTACGGTGCTGTGGGATTTCGCCGGTGAACCGATCTGCGCAGAAATCATGGGAGATCTGTGCGCACTGCGCGAAGATGTGCGCAGCGGCGGGCGTTTCATTCGCACCCTTGAAGGGTTGCTCGCCGCCGAAGAAGTGCGCGCCTTTCGCCGCCGCCTCGACCGCCTGATCGACACCGGTTGCTACCCCGACCCCGGCGCCGCGCGCAACATCCCCTGGCCTCCCGTCTAGGAGAAACCATTCCGTTCCCCTCCAAACGAACGATCAAGCCTCCCTTGCATTCGTGGTATAATCACATCTACCTGTTCCATATATCACAATCACGACGTGCGACCGTCGATGACGCGGCCGCCGGTTTGGTGTTGAGCCGCGCCCGTGCCTGTACCGTTGAATGCTGGAAGAAAGGGGAGATTGTAGCGTGGACGCACAATTGGGAACAGAGGGGCGCCCTGTGCGCATTGCCATCATTGGCGCTGGCCCGGCCGGATTTTACGCTGCGGAGGCGCTGCTCAAGCAGCCCAACCTCGTCTGTTTGATCGATATGTTCAATCGCTTCCCGACGCCCTATGGACTGGTGCGGGAAGGCGTCGCGCCCGATCATCAGTCGATCAAGTCGGTGACGCGCATCTATGATCGGATCGCTGCAGATCGACGGGTGCGCTACTTCGGGAATGTCACTTTCGGAACGGATGTCACCCATGAAGATCTGAAGCACCTCTATGACCAGATTATCTATGCCGTCGGCGCGCCGTCCGACCGGCGCATGGGCATTCCCGGCGAAGACCTGATCGGCAGTTACCCGGCGACCGCGTTTGTCGGCTGGTACAACGGGCACCCCGATTATTGCAGCATGACGTTCGATCTGTCGCACGAACGCGCTGTGGTGGTCGGCAATGGCAATGTGGCGATCGATGTGGCGCGCATTCTGGTGACCAACCCCGACAAACTGGCGAAGACCGATATTGCCGATTATGCCCTCGAAGCATTGCGCCAGAGCAAGGTGCGCGAAGTGGTGATGCTGGGGCGCCGCGGACCGGCGCAGGCGGCGTTCACGAATGCGGAAATCAAGGAACTCGGCGAACTGGAAGGCGTCGATGTGATCGTCGATCCCGCCGACCTGGAACTCGACCCGTTGAGCGCCGAGCATATCAAAGAAGATAAATCGGCGACGCGCAATGTCGAGATTCTGCGCTCTTACGCCGCGCGCACGGAACATAACGCTCCCCGGCGCATCCGCATGCGCTTCCTGACATCGCCGGTTGAACTGATCGGCGAAGATGGGCATGTGGTGCGGGTGAAGGTGGAGCGCAACGAACTGGTGCTCGATAAGCAGGGCGGGTTGCGCGCGAAGGGCATCGGCGTCTACGATACCATCGAAGCCGGGTTGGTGCTGCGCTCGGTCGGCTACCGCGGCATCCCGCTGCCGGGCGTGCCGTTCCAGGAAGGGTCCTTCATCATTCCAAACGTCAATGGGCGCGTCATTCGCCCGCGCGATGATGAAGTCGTCCTCGGCGAGTATGTGGTCGGCTGGGCGAAACGCGGTCCCTCCGGCGTCATCGGCACCAACAAACCCGATGCGGTTGCCACCGTGGCGTCAATGGTCGAAGACCTGCCGAAACTGCCTGGCATTCCAGATGAAAACCGCGATCCGGAGCGCATTATTGCGCTTTTGCGCGTGCGCAAGCCCGATTTCGTCACCTATGAAGACTGGAAGCGCCTCGATGCCTACGAAACCGCGCGCGGCGCCGAACAGGGACGCCCCCGTGTCAAGGTGACGACTGTCCCCGAGATGCTGGAGGTTATTCACGGAACGAACTCGTAGATGTCCTGTCTCCCTGGATGGGAGTGTGATCGATCAGGGTGATGACGCGCGGGCCGGCATGGCTGAAGACGCATCCATTCGGATGTGCGCTGCATGTGCAGCCGCGCCCGCTGCCGCCGCAACCGGCGACGGCTGTGTCCTTCAGGCGACCTTTGCGCACCCAGAAGGTGATCATCCCTTCGAGCGCGCCCGCTTCGATCTGAAGCCGCTGGCTCAACTCGTCGAGTGATACCGGACTATTCGCCTGTTCGATCGCTTCGAGAACCTGGTAGAGCACCTGCGCACCTCAACCTGCAACGTTCTTCCCCAAGACACTTGAGGTCAGAATACGCCCGACCAGGGCGCAAGGATCGTTCCACCAGGACGGTTCCATCACATCCATCGATCCGCGGCGAAGACCTCAAGGGTCGGATACGTTCGCACCTGCAACCTGCAACCTGCAACATCGACGTTGCAGTGCAACGTGCAACATGCAACGTTCAACGTTATCCTCCCAACAATACCCCGCCCTGGAACACGATGAACGCCGCCAGCCAGGCGATGGCGAATTGCCCCAGCAGGCTGACCAGCATCCAGGACGCGCCAAACTCGTGCCGGCTGGCTGCCAGCGCCGCCACGCACGGCGTGTAGAGGAGCACGAATACCAGAAACGCCAGCGCCGCCAGCGCCCCGTGGCCGCCGCTGCTCGCCATGAACCCGCTGCGAATGGCGGTCGCCAGCCCTTCCGCCACCGGTTCTTCTTCCGCCTCGACTAGATTGATGCCAACAATGCCCGGCAGCGCGCGCAGCGCATCGCCGGCTGCTGCGCCAAAACCGCTGGCGATGCCGGTCAGATCATCGGTGAGCGTTGCTGGTTCCTCGACCGGCGCGCCTTCTTTCTCTTCAGCGCCGCCATAGACCTGCGCCAGCGTGCCGACGACCACTTCTTTGGCGATCAGACCGGTCACCAGCGCGCCGCTCGCTTCCCAGCGACCGAAGCCGAGCGGCGCAAAGACAGGGGTTGCTGCATTCGCAATTGCAGCAAATGCGCTCTGATCAACTGGCGTGTCGGCGAACCGCCCCTCGCCGCCGATCGGAATGGCGAGGAGTGACCAGACGACGATGCTGGTCGCCAGAATCATCGTTCCCGCCTTGCGGATAAACGACGACGTGCGTTCCCACATCTGGCGCCAGATGCTGCGCAGCGTCGGCATGCGGTACGGCGGCAACTCCAGAACGAACGGCGCCTGCGGCTGATGGCGGAACACGGTATGTCGCAATACTGTTCCCATGCCAACCGCAACCACAATGCCGGTGAGGTACAACCCGAAGATCACCTGCCCTGCGTGGACCGGGAAAAAGATCATCGCAATCAGCACATACACCGGCAAACGCGCGCTGCAACTCATGAACGGAACCAGCAGACCGGTCAGAATCCGGTCACGGCGGCTATCGAGCGTCCGCGTGGCGTAGATCGCCGGCACGGAGCAACCGAAGCCGACGATCATCGGCAGAAAACTCTTGCCATGCAGCCCAAGCGCGCGCATCAACCGGTCCATCACGAAGGCGGCGCGCGCCATGTAGCCGGAGTCTTCCAGCAGCGCCAGCGCAAAGTAGAGCGCCAGCAGCACCGGCACAAACGCCAGCACCCCGCCGGCGCCGGCAATCACGCCATCGACCACGAGCGACTCGACCCATCCGCCATTCGCGCCGAACAGCGCCAGCAGCGCCACCGCCCACCGGCTGACCGGACCGCTCAACACGGCGTCGAGCCAGTCCACAAACGGCGCCGCGACATCGGTGGTCAGTTTGAACACCACCCACATCACCGCCAGAAAGATCGGGATACCAAGCCAGCGATGCGTCACCACCCGGTCGATGCGGTCCGAAAGGGTCACCGGCGCTGCGGATGGACGGCGCACCGCCTGCGCGGCAATCGCGTGAACGAACCGGTACCGCTGATCAACAAGCGCCACGTCCAGATCATCGCCATAGACGGCGCGCAATCGTTCCAGGCTTTCCTCCAGCGCCGCCGCGACGGCAGAACCGCCAAGGCTGCGAATGTCGTGCACGAGCGCCTCGTCGCCTTCGAGCGCCTGGATCGCCAGCCAGCGCGACGGGTACGCATCCGCCAGCGCCGGCGTCTGCGCAAACAGATCCGCCAGACGGTTCAGTTCCGCCTCGATTGGCGGCGGGTAGCGGAACGGCGCCTGATGGAAAGACATCGCAAGCGTTGTCATCACGCCACCTTTCGTCCTGTCTGCTGAACCTCCAACCCGGCGAGCAGCGTCGCCAGCGCCGCTTTCAGCGCCGCCACTCCTTCGTTCTTGCTGGCGACCAGCGCCACCACCGGCGCCCCCAATCCTCTGGCGAGCGCATCGGGGTCGAGCGCCATCCCGCGCGCCGCCGCAACATCGGTCATGTTCAACGCCACCAGCAGACGCGCGCCCGTCTCGAGCAACTGCGCCGTCAGATACAGGTTGCGTTCCAGGTTCGCAGCGTCCACGACGTTGATCACCAGATCAGGACGGTCGCGCACGATGAAGTCGCGCGCGATCTGCTCTTCGAGTGAACGCGCCGCCAGGCTGTACGCGCCCGGAAGATCGACAATGGTGACTACGCGACCATCGAGGAGCAGTTGTCCCTCTTTCCGTTCGACAGTCTTGCCGGGCCAGTTGCCAACGTGCTGCCGCAGACCGGTCAGTGCATTGAAGATGGTGCTTTTGCCGACGTTCGGATTACCGGCGAGCGCCACTATCACCTCTGTCATCAGGAAGCCCCCTTTTCCAGGACAGCGACGAGCAATGCCTGCGCCAGCGGATAGCCGAGCGCCAGGCGCGTATCGCCAACGGCAACCATCAGTGCGCTGCCGCTGTCAGCCACCACCGACACCTCAACGCCGGGAACGAAGCCGAGTTCCGCCAGGCGATGCGCCGTGCGCTGGCTGCCGCTGATGCCAACGAGTCGTGTGCGCACTCCCTGACCGACAAACATGAGAGGAAGAGATTGATTATGCAGTTGCATCGATTGGCTCCACCTGAATACAATGCGCATCGCTCCTGCGCAGCGACAGATGATACCCCTTGATGGTCAATTCGAGCGGATCGCCAAGCGGCGCCAGTCCGGTCAGCGTTACCGTTTCGCCATGGACGAACCCCATATCGAGCAGTCGCCGCCGCAGCGCGCGGTCGCCGCCCACCTGCACAATGATGGCGCTGCGCCCGCAGGGGAGTTGATCAAGAGTGACCGTCGTTTCATCCGGCATATGCGCTTCCTTTGCGAGAAATGTTCTGGCATTCCTCATGGAAATCGATCCAACAGTTCGGGTGCGCCTTAACTTCCGTTATACAGACACATGATCAAGACAACAAGTGGCAATTGAACAACCGTGAGGAAAGATATCTACGCCATCTCCCGCAACTGCGCGATAATGCCCGGCAGAACATCGAGCACGACATCCACATCGGCGTCGGTATTGTGGCGTCCGAAGGTAAAGCGCACCGCGCCGGGGAGCGCAGCAGCGACTTCCGGCGCTGTCTGTGAGCCGGTTGCGCGCGCCAGCGCCAGCAGCACGTGCGACGGC
>DAOTWI010000164.1:0-3483 GCA_034436075.1 Roseiflexus sp. | reverse complement strand
CGCCGCCCGACCTCGCGCCCGACGATGCCGCCTGGCTCGATACGCATCTGCGCGCGCTCGGACTGCGCCCGTCATCCCAGTAGCCCGCCGTGCCCCAGTTCGACAATCGCCCGTCGCGTCACCCGTTCGCCTGCCAGCAAGCGCGGCAGCAGCAGATCGACAATGTTCGTAGCGCGTGAACGGACGCAGCCAGGCGCGCCAAGGATCGGCACACCCTGTTTCGTCCCGTCGTCGAGGTACGCCAGCAACAGCAGATTGCCGGGTTCGACCGGCGCGCCGTAATGCTCGATGCACCCGCCAGCCATGCGAATCCCCTGTGGCGTGACGTCGTCGCGGTCCATAATTGATGTCTCGCCAGCGGTGATCAGAAGGTCGCAACCCGACGCTTGGAGGGCGGTGATGCCCTCGGTCACTTCCTCTTCATCCAGCGCGGCATACCGCACGGCGCCGACAGTTGATCCGAGTTCCGTCACCCGCGCCTCGATGGCTGGCAACACAAGGCGGGTGATGCGATCACGCGCCTCCGGGCTGACGACCAGCAGCACGCCGACGCGCCGTTGGAGCAACCGGCGCACTCCAATGATGCCTCCCGCTTCAGCGCCAATCTGCTCCGCCTGCTGGATCAACGCTTCGGGGATCGCAAAGGGGATGATTTTGATCGTCGCCACGCGCTTGCGCTCACGCACCAGGGCGTGGTGCGGCAGCGTGGCAATCGTCAGCCCATCAATGTCGTTGATCGCCAGCAGTGCATCCACATCGATCTCGACCACGCCATCCGCCTCTGCCAGCAGATTGACCCGGCTGTGCACCGCATCAGTCGGAACCACGCCGGGCCGCCGGACGGCGTCGGCAAGGCGCTGTGCGGCATCGTCCTCATGAACGTCGCCGGGTTCCAACACCGCCACGCGCACGGTTGCGATCCCCAGGGAGCGGAGACGCGCCACGTCATCGTCAGTCAGGCGCCGTCCCTTTGGCAGCGCCTTGTGTCCGGCGGCATCGGCAATGTTGTGGCGCAGAATGTGGCCGACAGCCTGATCAACGGGGAGAGTGGTCAGAAACATGGCGCAACCTCATGGAGCGGATTCAAGCAACGCACGAGCGTAGACATAGGATTCGGGCGTGTCGATATCGAGCAGTGGACGGTCATCGTCGAAATGGACAAAACGAACGCGCGCCGGATTGCGCGCGATGACGCCGCGCGCGCCCTGATCGCCTTCGATCGCGAGCAGTTCTGCGAAGAGTGATCGGTCGAAGAGCACCGGGTTGCCGCGTGTTCCGGCAAATACCGGCGCGACGATTGGCGCCCGTTCATCGCGCCAGACCCTGACTAACGCCTCGATGATCGGCGCCGTGACGAAGGGTTGGTCGCCAAGCAGAATGATGGCTGCGGCAACCCCTGGCGATAGCGCGGCGATGCCTGCGCGAAGCGACGTGCTCTGACCGGATGCAGCGAGCGGGTTTGGCGCGATGCGCACCGGCAGATCGGCAAGCGCCGCGGCAACCGCTCCGCCTGCGCTTCTAGTGACCACGATCACCTCATCGAGCCGGGCGGCAAGCGCGGTTTCAACAATCGCGCGCACAAGCGGTCGCCCGCCCCAATCGAGGAGTTGCTTGGGTTGACCCATGCGCGATGATGTTCCTGCGGCGAGGACGATGCCAGCAATCGCCGGTTGATCAGTGTGAGCGCCTGGTTTCATAGAGTTCCATCAGCGGCACGCCAGACCGTTCAAGACGCAGCACCGGCTGGCGACCAGCGATCCAGCGTTCGATTTTGGGATGCGCGGCAAAACCGGTCTGTCGATACGCCACAATGACATAATCAGCGGCGAACATGTCGGCTGGCGTCCCTTCCAGCCCATACCGGCTGAAGAGCGAGCCGGCGCCGGGCGCCAGCGCAATGCGCACATCGGGACGCAGACGCCCAAAGAACTGGTATGCCAGCAGAACATCGTGGCTCCAATCCTCCGCCCACACCACGGCGCCGGGCGCGGCGTGCGCGTTGATATACGGCAACGCGACGGCATATGTTTCGCACCAGTAGGTTGTTTCCAGCCCGATGCGCGTCGCGCCGCGCAACCCTCCCACCGTTTCGGAATAGTAGGAGAGCAGGTGGGGATACATCTGCGCTGCGATGACCAGATGCGGCGTAACCACAAGCGCACCCGTCAGCGCGACAACCGGCGTCGCAATGCGCGTCCATGCCTGTCGTTCGAACCAATGGCGCAGCAGACGCCCGACTCCATCGAAACCGACGCCAGCCAGCGCAGCAACGAAGAAGAATGCTGGCATAAACAACCGCTCATTGTCATACACCATTGTTCGCCCGGTCGTCAACGCCAGCAGCGGCACGATCACACCGAGCGACCAGAGCGCAATCTGCGCACCCTGATCGCGTTGCTCCGGTGAAGCGGAGCGGATCGCAGCGATGCCGCGAGCGACGCCAGCGAGCGCCATGAGGGTGATTGCCAGCGGCGTGACGGCGATCAGCATAACGAACGGGAAGTGCCATGGCGGCGGCATCAACGCTTCACCAAAGTACCACTGCGCGATCTCCCAGTGATCTACGGTAATGAAGCGAATGTAGGCGATCAACCGCGCAATCGTCTCGTGATACAGCCAGGGCCACAGGGCAACGAACGCCGGCAGACCAATCATCCCGGCGACGATCACGCGCCGCACCAGAAATCCGTAGCGGGCAAACGCCAGTATCCAGACACATAGCATTGGAAGGACGAACAGCGCATTGATTTTTGTTGCGAGCGCCGCGCCCCACGCCACGCCAAGCAGCGCATCCCAACCCATGCTGCGGCGCTGGCGCGTATGCCAGAAGAGCGCCGTCACCAGGAGGAACGCAACTGCTGCTGGCACATCGAGCGCCGCAAGGTGGGCATGAAAAAAGAACCGCGGCATCGTCATCAGCGCCGTGACTGCCGCAACGCCCGCCCAACCGCCAAAACTGCTCGCTACTGTCGCGTACAGCACCCCGGCAGCGATGGCAGCCAGCAGCATATTCCCCAACCGATGCGCTGACAGGTCGTCGAAGAACTGGCGTGCAACCTGCCAGACGACGCCTGACCAGATTTTGTCGAGCGGCGGATGTTCGTGGTTGGCTTCCCAGAAACGCCTGATTGCATCTGGTTGCAGCGCCTCGCCGGGATTGGCTGCCAGCAGTTCAAACCAACCGGCATACGAGCGCGCCGCCATGATGTACGCCGGTTCGTCCCAGGTCAACCCGATCTGCGGTTCAGTGATGAAGAGCAGCAGCAGACTCAGCGCTGCCAGCACAATGGACACGGCAGTATGGCGTGCGACAGATCTCTTTTGCGCGCTATCGAATGGATGTATCTGAGGAACAGCGGAAGAAGGAGCGGTCATGGCTGCATTCGTCGCAGACGTTCTGTCTGCACGTCGCTTGTGCCTGGCGCAACGCTGTCATTGAACATTGCGCTTCCTCTTGATGATAACACGCCGTGGGCGCCATCG
>DAOTWI010000163.1:0-2765 GCA_034436075.1 Roseiflexus sp. | reverse complement strand
GGGCGCACCGTCGGGGCGCGGCGCCGCCTCGCCCAGCGCCATCCATTGCACGTAGGAAGGGTGCAGGTTGAAGGTGCAAAGGTTACACGTTGCAGGTGGGACGGGAGCAGGTAGAGCCGTTGCACTGCAACGGCTGTAGTGCGGCGTGAGGATTGCCAGGGGCAGGTGCAACGAGGGCGGGTGCGGCGGCGGGAAGGTGGAAGGTAGGAAGGCGCCCGACCCTTGCGGTCTTCGCCCTGATCGAATGAATGGAATAGAACCTCACAGGCGGAACGATCCCCGCTCCCTGTTCGGACGTATCCCGACCTCAAGGGTCTTGGGAGCGCGTGGCGCGTGGGAAAGCGAGCACGGCGAGCGGCAAGAGGGGCAACAGCGCCCTCTGTGTCCTCTGTGCCTCTGTGGTTCAAAACAGCAGGTGCGACAGTCGCAGCATCTGCGCAACGAAAATGAAAGAGAGACATCGTGACCATGCCTGATTACGAATATCGCGGACTGATGGCGGAATCGTGGGATCTGTTGCGCGGCGACACGTCGCACTGGGCGGATCGATTCTTCTTTCTCGACCTCATCCACCGCTATGGTCAGCCAGCGCTCGATGTCGGCTGCGGCACGGGACGCCTGCTGCTCGACTATCTGGCACAGGGGATCGACATCGACGGCGTGGACAACTCCCCGGAGATGCTGGCAATCTGTCGTCGCAAGGGAACAGCGCTGGGATTGACGCCGAATGTCTCTGAGCAATACATCGAACGCCTGGCATTGCCGCGCCGCTACCGAACGATCATCGTGCCATCCAGTTCGCTGCAACTGGTCGTCGATCCGGGAGCGGCGCAGGAAGCGCTGCACCGTCTTGTGGCGCACCTGGAACCGGGAGGGGCGCTTTGCGCATCGATCATGACCCTGTGGCGCAACGGCGATCCGCTGGAGACGACATTCGAGCAATCGGCGCAGCGCCCCGATGGCGCAACGATCCGCAGGGTCTCGCGCAGCCGCTACCATCCCGCAACGAACTGCGAGGACTCGGAGGACCTCTACCAGGTGATCGTCGATGGCGTGGTTGTCGCCGAGGAGCGTCACAGCCGCGCGCCGGCCGTGCGTTCATACACGCAAGAACAGGCGCGCACCCTCTTCGAACAGGCAGGGCTCGCGGAGGTGCGTCTGTTTCACGCATTTACCCCCGACCCGGCGGCGCCGGACGATACATTATTCACTATTGTAGGGGTGAATATGCAGCACGACAACCATTGACAAACGCTTAGAAAAATTGTATGTTTTGATTCGAATAGTCATCCACAATTTCTCCGCAACAACCCATGCTCCAAGAAAGGAGGCGTCTTAAGCGGCGCGATTTCGTGTCAGCAATCCTGCCGCTCGCTAAGCGCCGCGTTGATTGTCACTTTCGTGTGAGGAGAATACCATGTCCTACCACATACCCCTTCGGCGCAAAGCGTTCCGTGATAGTTCATCACACAGTCCTGCTTCTGCTTTGCAGACCACCCATCGCACGGGCGATCAACCGGGCGAACGCCGGTTCGATGATCAGGCGCAAACGCCGCCATCGCCCGACAACAGGCTTCCCGGTCACGATTTTCGTCAGTTCCGCATCCACGCCGGGCACGAACCCACAAGCGCTCAGCCGCTCGATGCTGCGCCCCTTGCCTTCAGCACGCCACACGTCACCCCCGCACAACCGACGAGTCTGGCGCGTTCTCTGCCTACGCCGGTTCGGACGAGCAGTGCCGCTCCTATGGTGCAGCGGAAGCCCCCTGCGGGCACTGCGCAGACCATTGCGAACGGGCACGCCTACCACAAGCACGTCCAGGTGCAGAAAGAGTTCCCGGAAATCAAAAGCGTCGGCGATTTTGCCACACTGATTGACACCATCATCAACAGTCCCGCCGAGCACAAAGTCTTGAGCGGTGGGCGTCAGGCATTCTGGGATGGGAAAGACACCGTCGTCATTTATAATCCCAAGGCGGGCGACAAAGGCACCTGCTTCAGACCAACCGCTGGCAAGACGTACTTCGACAATCTTGCATAGACTGAAAGGACAATGCGTATGCAGACGCTTGCAGTTCACCCGGATGGGTTGGACGTCCGACTGTCGCTGGACGAGTTGATTGCGCTGAACAATGCGCTGAACGAAGTGACCAATGCGCTGGACATCGAGGAATTCGAGACGCGCATGGGGGTTTCGCATGAGTTCGCGCTCGACCTGTTGCGCCAGATCCACGGAGCAATCGGGTTGATCCCGCAGGATGAATAGATGTGACCGTCACCCCTGGAAGACCGGCATGCTCCTGTTCCTCGCCCTGCTCGACGAGTCCGCAGGATCAGGCGGGATGCGACCGTCACCCCTGGAAGACCGGCTTTCTCCTGTGCCGCGCCCGGCGCGACCAGCCCGCAGAGTCAGGCGGGATGTGACCGTCACCTATGGATGATCGGCTTTCTCCTGCGCCTCGCCCTGCGCGACGAGTCCGCACGGTCAGGCGGGATGTGACCGTCACCCCTGGAAGACCGGCATGCTCCTGTTCCTCGCCCTGCGCGACAAGCCCGCAGGGTCAGGCGAGATGTGACCGTCACCCATGGACGATTGGCTTCTCCTGTTCCTCGCCCTGCCCGACGCGTCCGCAGGGTCAGGCGGAAACGTGAGTGGTGACGGTCACGATGGGAGACCTGGTTCTCGGTTCTCGGTTCTCAGTTCTCAGTTCTCAGTTCTCAGTTCTCAGTTCTCAGTTCTCAGTTCTCGGTTCTCGGTTCTCGGT
>DAOTWI010000162.1:0-3158 GCA_034436075.1 Roseiflexus sp. | reverse complement strand
CCCGCGGCTCCTGCTGGCGGACGAGCCAACTGGCGAACTCGACTCGACGACCGGGCGCAACCTCCTCACCCTGCTGCGCTCCATTGTGCGCAGCGAAGGCGTGACCCTGATCATGGCAACCCACGACCGGACGGTCTTCGATTTCGCCGACATCGTCTACCAGTTGCGCGACGGGCAGATCGTCGGGGAGTAATTATTAACCACAGAGACACAGAGGACACTGAGGAATGTGTTGATAACGCCTCTGTGCTCTCTGTGTCTCGGTGGTGACATTTCAGCGTTTTCGCAACCGGGCCGTAACCACAGAGGCGCGGAGAGCGTGGCGACATCGCACGCATGAAATCCCTCTGTGCTCTCTGTATCTTGGTGGTGACATCCTAGCGTCGTTCGTCGCTGCGACGCGGTGTGGCGCGTGGTCCGCGGGCGCCGAACGGACCGGCGGAGTACTCCATGGTATGCCCGCGGTCGGTCGTCAGACCAACGCTCGGTTGCTGCGGTCCATCGTTGGATGCGCGTCCCACCTCTGCGGCGCGCAATTCCTGCGCCTGCACGAGCAGTTCCGGCGCCGGTTCGTGGTAGAACTCCAGCGCCTCACCGTGACGGTCCACTCCGGTGGCGACGACGACTACCCGGCTGCCTGCCGGAATACCGCCGGACGCCATCAAATCAGCGAGGGGGGCTTCGACCAGTTTGAGGAGTTGCTGGCGCAGCGGGCGAGCGCCAAAGCGCGGCTCGAACCCCTTGCGCAGCACATATTCGCGCGCTTCCTCGGTTAATGTGACGTGGATGCCGTGGCGCCGGTACTGCTCATTCGCTTCCTTCACCATCCGGTCGAGCACCTGCCGCAACACCTCGCTCGACAGCGGGCGAAATGCAATAATCTCATCAATGCGATTGATCCACTCTGGCTGGAACACTTTCTGCAACGCCTCGAACCCAATCTGATAGATCTGCCGTCCCGTCGCCTCCACGTCCTGGCGCGACGTGCGAAAGCCGATGGTGCGCTGGTCGAGAAAATCGACCATCTCCTTGGCGCCGACGTTCGTGGTGAGAATCACGACACTGTTGCTGAACGATACGCGCCGTCCGCCATTCAGCAGCAGGATTTCGCCATCTTCCATGATCTGGAGCAGCAGATTCCACAATTCGGGCTGACCTTTTTCGATCTCATCGAACAAGACCACGCTGTTTTCCTGTTCAATAATGTCGGGATTCAGCAACGGCTTCTGGTCACGCCCGACATACGACGGCGGCGCGCCGACCAGCGCCGACACCTCGTGCCCCTGCGAGAAGAGCGAACAATCAATCTTGAGAAACGCTTCGCCATCAGGGCGCAACAACTGCGCCAGACGCCGCGCCGTCTCGGTTTTGCCGACGCCGGTGGGACCGAGAAAGAGCAACGTCGCGCGCGGGCGGCGCGAGTTGCCAGCCGCAAAACCGAACCGCGCCCGATTGAGCACACGGATAATTGCTTCGATTGCGCGATCCTGGCCGAAAATGGCATTGCGCAGACTCTGTTCGATAACATCAAGCGGGTTTTTGTCGCCACGGATCGCACGTTGCAGGGTAGAAGGCATCTGAGCCATACGAAAGCCTCTTTCGACAAACCTTGTCCTGTCATTCCTGATGTCGATTATAGACAACCGGTCGGGCGCGGTGGTAAACAATATTGCATCAGGTATGTTGCGAAGATGTGATCATTATGGGGATTCATAAAACTCCGCATGAGTTTAACTGCGGGATAACGGAACGTTAATGCTTATTCGTTAGAGTAGAGACATGACAACCATACTCCTGGTCGAAGATGATAGCGTTCTGCTCGAAACGCTTTCCTACAACTTTGAGCGGGCCGGCTTTCAGGTAACCACTGCCGCCGATGGACTGACCGGGCTGGAGATGGCGCGCCGCGTGCGTCCTGATCTCATTATTCTCGATGTGATGCTGCCGGGGCTCGATGGGTTTTCTGTCTGCCGCGCAGTGGCGAAAGAAACCGCAGTGCCGATCGTCCTGCTGACCGCCCTGCACGACGAAGCGCATCGCATCGCCGGGCTGGAACTCGGCGCGATTGATTATGTGGTCAAACCGTTCAGCATGGGCGAACTGCTGGCGCGCGTGCGGGCGATCCTGCGCTGGAACGAGCGTCAGCGACAGACGCCGGCATCGAGCGTGCTCAGCGTCGGTCCGGTGCAACTGGATCGCAACAGCCGGCGCGTCTGGTATCAGGAGCGCGAGGTCGAACTCTCGCATAAAGAATTCGACCTGCTCGCCTGTCTGATGCACAATGCAGGAGTGGCGTTATCACGCGATCTGCTGCTGGAGCGCGTCTGGGGCAGCGATTTCCTTGGCTCGAACCGGACGATCGACGTCCACGTGCGCTGGCTGCGGGAGAAACTCGAGCCCGATCCCGCCAATCCGATGTTGATCCGCACGGTGCGTGGCATTGGCTACTGCTTTCAGGACCCGTCATTCGATCCGCTGGGGCGACAGAGCCAGCAGGAGACCGAACAGACTTCCTGACGAACCATTGTTCAGCGGCGTGTGCGTTCCTTGAGCGCGCGATCAATGTCGCGCCGCGCCTCGCGCTGCGCTATGTCTTCGCGCTTGTCGTACAGTTTCTTCCCACGCGCCAGCCCGATTTCCACTTTCGCGCGCCCTCCGCGCAAATACAGGCGCAGCGGCACAAGCGTGTATCCCTGCCGTTCGACCTGCCCGGCAATGCGTGCGATCTCACGCCGGTGGAGCAATAACTTGCGCGGCCGGGTCGGTTCGTGGTTGAAATATTTTCCCGACTGCTCATACGGCGCGATATGCACATCGTATAGCCACGCCTCGCCATCAACAATGCGCACATAGCCGCCGCGCAGGTTCACCTGACCGGCGCGGATCGACTTGATCTCGCTGCCGGTCAGCGCAACCCCGGCTTCGTAGGTTTCTTCGATGAAATAATCGTGGCGCGCTTTGCGATTATCGGCGACCACGCGCTCGATGCCAGTATCCCGCGCCATTCCTCTCACCTGCTTCCGCCCGTCTTGCAGGCGCCACATCCGTATGGGCGCCACGGACGCGCGCCCCTGCCTGTCACCTTCCGTCTGCCCACGTGCATCGTGGAATGTGACCGGTCGCCGGGAGAGACGTTGCGGTGCAACGTCTCTCCTGCC
>DAOTWI010000161.1:0-6312 GCA_034436075.1 Roseiflexus sp. | reverse complement strand
AGCGCCCGTCAGAAACGACCGGCTCGCAAAGCGCAGCGCATCCATCGCACCGTTCTGGATCAATGCCGCTCTTCTTCGCTATCTGTGCGGCGCTGTCGCTCGCCGGGGTTGCGGTTTCATTTTCGCGCGGCGCCTGGCTGGCGAGCGCCGTCGCGGCAGCCGTGATGGGTGCGGGCTGGTTGCTCTTCAGGTCACAGGATCGGCAAACCATGCGCTGGTCGGCGCTGGCGCTGGCTGGCGTCGTGATCGCAGCGGTTGCCGGTCTGGCGCTGGCACTGCGCGGCGGTCCCGGCGGAGGAAGCACCGATGCGCGTCTGCTCCTCTGGCGCGAGTCGCTCGCGTATCTCCAGCAGCATCCGCTTGGATTGGGACTCGACCAGTTCTATTACTACCACAATCCTGCATTTGGGCGTAGCCAGATCGATCCGTCGCTGATCGGCACAAGCGAGGAATATGCCGCTCATCCGCATAACCTGCTGCTCGACGCCTGGATCAATGCCGGACCGATTGGGGTGCTGGCGTTCGGCTGGTTGCTGCTGCGCTTTTACCGGAACGCCTTCAACGCTGTGCGTGAACGTCGCGATCTGCTGGCTTTGGGCGTGCTGGCGGCGATGACCGCTGCCCTCGTTCATGGGCTGGTGGATCGCTTCTATTTCGTGCCAGACCTGGCGATCGCGTTTTGGGCGTTGATAGCCATGACAGGAAGCGAGCATTGACTTCCAGCATCCAGCAGTCGGTTTGACAGGCATGACCGATCCAGATACAATGGCTCAGGTCATACTTATGACATGAGTATTTAGCAGGCATACCGGTTGTTGACACCCATTCGCAATGTGTGGGCGCTGCCTGAACCGAACTCGCCGGCAACCAGTGCAATGTGTCTGAAAGGAGAACATCGATGCGATTGAGCGCACGCAATCAATTGTCTGAAACCGTTCAGAGCATCAAGGAAGGAGCAGTTCTTGCCGAAGTTGTCATAAGGCTGTCTGGCGGCGAAGAGATTGCCTCGGTGATCACCAGTGAGTCGGTCAGGAGTCTCGATCTGAAGGTTAGGAGACCCTGTTAGGCGATCATCAAGTCAACTGCGATCATGATCGGAGTTGACGACAACGAATAAATAACGAAGATCGCTCTCCGTCTATCGCACAATCAGGAAGCAGACATCGTCATGGCCGAAGCGCCAGAAGGCGCCAACGCACCGATCACGGGGTACGCCCATGGTCGTCCCTGGTATGCCTTCGGAATTGCAATTCCGATAGGAGTATTGGGCGGGCTGATCGGGTTAGGCGGCGCAGAGTTTCGGTTGCCGGTTCTGGCGGGACCGCTTGGCTACCCGGCACGGCGGGCAGTGGCGCTCAATGTTGCGATCAGCCTGATCACCGTCCTTGCCTCGCTCGCCATTCGGAGTAGAACGCTCACCCTGGCGCCGATCATGCCCCTGCTGATCCCAATGACGGCAATGATTGCCGGGGCGATGATCACCGCATTTGTCGGCACGGCGTTGGTCGGGCGTCTCTCGAATGAACGGCTCGAACAGGTGATCCTGGTTTTCCTGGTTCTGATCGGGAGTTTGTTGATCATCGAAGGATTTCTGCCGGCACAACTCCCGGCGCTGGTTCCTGATGATCCGGTCTGGCAGGTTGCAACCGGGGTTCTCTTCGGATTGGTGATTGGTCTGGTCAGCAGCATGCTTGGCGTTGCAGGCGGTGAGTTGATCATCCCAACCCTGGTCTTCGCCTATGGCGCCGAGATTAAAGTCGCTGGCTCCGCAAGCCTGTTGATCAGCCTGCCTACAGTGCTGATCGGAGTCATTCGCTATCTGGATCAGGGCGCCTATCAGGGGCGGCGCGATCTGAACGAGACCATCGCACCGATGGGAATTGGCTCAATCATCGGCGCGGTCATTGGCGGTCTCCTGGTCGGCATTGTCCCATCGGCGATTTTGAAAGTCGGTCTGGGAGTCATCCTGATCTGGTCGGCAAGCCGCATATTTCACCACCGCCAGGATCGTTCGACCTTCTCCTCAAGGCGCTAACCCCTAACCCCGGTTGCTATCCTTCTGCGTTAGTACTACAATACGAGCGCCAGAATCTGGCGATTGCCGGGGGGCCAGTCATGAATCGTCAGGCAGCAAGCAAGGGCGTCCCTGCTGCGATACACCTCAGCTGGCGACTGAAGTCGCGCCGGGCAGGCGTTCCGCCGGGCGTCCACCTGCGTGGACGCCCCTATTTCCGTCCGCGTAGGCGGACGTTCGGTCGCAGACCCATCAGGGGCGATTTCAATCGCTGGCAGCAGCCGCAGCGTCGTTTCCTGACAAATCATGCTCGTACCCATTGCCGGATCGCATAAGGAGCGCCTTGATGACCAACATTCATCCTTCCATTTTTCGCGCATACGACATTCGCGGCGTGGTTGATCGCGATCTGTCCGAAGAGGTGTATCGAACGCTGGGCTGCGCCAGCGGCACGTTCTTCCGGCAGCGTGAGCGACGCCGGATTGTGGTGGCGCGTGATGCACGCATGACTTCACCAGCGTATGCTACGGCGCTGATCGAGGGTCTGCGCCGCAGTGGATGCGATGTCGTCGATATTGGGATGGCGCCAACGCCGCTCATGTATTTTGCGGTCTCCTTCCTGCGCGCCGATGGCGGCGCTGTCGTGACGGCAAGCCACAACCCGCCGCACTTCAACGGCTTGAAATTGCGCCTCTCCGATCCGGTGTACGGCGGGACGCCGCTCAGCAGCGAGCAGATTCAGGAGGTGGGACGCATTGCAATCAGTGGTGCGTTTCTATCAGGTGATGGCGCATATGAGCAATATGATGTGGCGGAAGACTATGTGCGCGATGTGACCCGCCATATTTCGCTCGAACGAAAGCCCAAAGTCGTGCTCGACGGCGGGAACGGGGTCGCCGGTCCGCTCGGCGTGCGCACCCTGGAGGCGATTGGCTGCGAGGTTGTTCCGTTGTTTATCGAACCCGACGGCGCATTCCCCAACCATCATCCCGACCCGCTCAAGGAGGAGAATGTTCAGGACCTCATTCGCGTCGTGCGCGAAACCGGCGCCGACATGGGCATCGGGCTCGACGGCGACGGCGACCGTCTTGGCGTGGTTGACGGCAATGGCGAGATTGTGTTCGCCGACCGCTATCTGATTGTGCTGGCAAAGCAGGCGCTGGCGCGCGGATCAGCGCCGATCGTGTTCGATGTGAAGTGCAGCGTGGTGTTGATCGACGCCATCCGCGCTTTTGGCGGCACACCAGTCATGTGGAAAACCGGTTATTCCAACCTTTCGGCGAAGATGCGCGAGGTAGGAGCGCCGCTGGCTGGCGAGTTGAGCGGCCATGTCTTTGGCGCTGTCGAACACCATCATCACGATGATGGCATCTTTGCCGGTTGCATGCTCCTCGATGCGCTGGAGAAGAGCGGGCAAACGCTGGCTGAGGCGCTGGCGCCGTTTCCGCCTCTCCCGTCGCTCTCGGAAGGGCGCCTGCCATTCGATGAAGAGGCAAAGTTCAAGGCGATTGAATTCGTGCGCGACTACTTCGCTGCACGCTACCCGGTGATTGATGTTGACGGCGTGCGCGTCGACTTTGGCGATGGCTGGGGTATTCTCCGCGCGTCGAATACTGAACCGGCGATCACTACCCGTTTTGAGGCGCACACCCTGGAACGCGCTTATGAAATCCGCGATACGATGATCGGCATATTGCGCGAGTTCGCAGCCGCGCGGTAAGAGCTGGCGAAACAACGCATTCGATCCATCAGTTTTCGGATATGCAAACCGTGCGATATACGTACTGCTGGGAAGGCGCCGTCGCTGCCGATTTTACGCTCGATGCAGTGCGCCGCCGGTACGCAGCGTTTGCCGATCTCCTCAATGCACGCGGCTGGAATTGCCTGGTTGCATACGATACGCGCTTTCTTTCGGCGCAGATCGCCGCCGATTGCTACCAGGGGCTGCGCGCCCGTCATGCGCGCGCCATCCTCAGTTCGATGCCGCTGCCGCGTCCGGCAATCGATGTTGCGCTCGATCACGGCATTGCCGATTGCGCGATGATCGTGTCTGCTGGGAATCGTGAGTACTGGCTCAATGGGTTGATTGTCATTGCACCGGCGCCTGGTTTGAATCCGTTTGCCGGTGATACGCCACTCTCTGAATATCCGCCATTTCCGGTTGATGTCTCAGACGCCGGTGTCGTCGATGTACGCCGGACCTACATCGAGAGTCTGCGTCAGGCGATTGATGTTGATCTGGCGCGCCAGACATCACTTACCATTTTTGTGGATGTGATGAATGGCGCTACGGGAGGCGTCATCCCGGCAGTCCTGGGTGATGGCGCGCAAACCAAAACGATCGAGATCAACCGCGATCCGGATGCCTGGTTTGGGCGTCAGACGCCGCACCCGCACACCGCACCGCTTGTGCGTCTGCGGAAACTGGTGCGCGAAAGCGACTCGCATCTGGGAGTCGCCATTTCGGCTGATGGACGGGCGCTGGGGGTGGTGGACAACGATGGCGAATTGGCGCCGCATCTCGAGATTGCTCTGCTTCTAGCACAGTATCTGAACCGTCAGTATCGCCAGCGTGGATTGGTGATTGTTCCCGCCTCATCGGCATCGGCAGCGTGGGTGCGCGCCTGGGAAGCGCAAACCGGTTTGAGAATCGAGTTTGCCGAACAGCCAGCAGCCCGAATCGCAGAAGCGCGCGCAGCGCATCAGTTGCTGGTCGGCATCACAGAAGACGGGCAACCAACGATTGGTCACACCAGCGGTCTTGGTGATGCCTCGCTGGCTGCGCTGCTGCTGGTCGAACTGGTGGCGCGCCGGAATGTCAAACTGCGGGTGCTGCGCGAAAAGTTGCGCCAATCGCAGGGCGCATGACTGATATATCAGGAGCGCAAGATCGACATGCAACGCATTGTGCAACGCCTGAGTTCGCTCCGGCGTCTGATCCGTCCGCTGGCGCTGACGTTCGTTGGCATTATCTTTTGTTCGCTTGGCGTGGCGTACTTTTTCATCTTTATCTACCGCACTGCGACGCTGCCGCCCATCTTCTCGTTCATCACGCTGCAATTCCTGCCCTTGTGGGCGCGTGGACTGGTGTTCGCCGTCCTGGGATTGATGGCGCTCGCCGTAGGTATCTGGCAACTCAGCGGTGTGGCGGTCATTCCGCTCAATACCCAGGTCGATACCAGCGGCGAGTTGGTGCTTGCCTATCAGCGCGACCAGACGCCGCCCCGGATGACGGTGCTTTCGGGAGGCGCCGGTCTCCTGATCACTGCCAGCCTCGGACGGTCGGCGCAACGCTTAACCTGCATCACTCCGGTGCAGGACCCGGTTGAGTATTACTACCGCGCATCGAGCCTGTTCAACTTCGAGAATGTCGTCTTTGTTGTGCCAACGCCTGAGCCGCAGGAGGTCTTCGTTGAACTCGACGACGGACAGCGCTTCAATGTCAAGCACAATATTGCGCATGATGAGCATCTGGCGGATCGGCACGTCGTTAACATCTACATCGGCGATGAGCAGGGACCGATCACGACGCCGCTGCCGGTAACGCAGGTGGCGCTCGATGCCATCACATCCGCCGATGTGATGGTGTTCGGTCCCGGCAGCCTGTATGAAAGCATCCTGCCCAACCTGCTCATTCCCGACCTGCGCGATGCGATCCGCCGCAGCAAGGCGTGCAAAATCTACATTTGCAGCCTGATGACGGAACCTGGGATGACAACCGGCTACAGCGTTGGTGATCATGTGCGCCAGATTGTGCGTTTCGGCGGATTTACTCCTGATTATGTGCTGGTGAATACGCCTCGCATTGATGCCGAGGTGCGCCGGATCTACGCCGCAGCGCGGCAAACGCCGGTCTTTCTCTCGCCGGAAGAATATGAAGAAACCGCCGTCAGCGCAACCGACCGGGTTACCACCCGCGATATTCTTGTTGAGGGCGCCAAAGTTGTCGAGGCGGACCTGGCGACCGCCGTGGTGCAGTTGACGGCATCGCTCGACCACCCCGGCGAAGGGCGTACCGTGCGCGTGCTGCGGCACGACCCCGAGAAACTGGCGGCCGCGATTCTGGAGGTCTGGAAACGCCGATAACGCTCACCGTATGATGGGTTCTGCTATGGCTGATGAAACGATAGTGATTTTTGAAGACGAGGGATGCCGCACCTTTCTGCCGCTGACACACACGCGCCCCGTGTGTGATCTGCGCTGCGGCATCTTCACGCTGCGCGAGCGAGTGCGGGCGCTGACCGGCAGGTCGCCGGCGGTCATCTGCCGTCCACACCTGGCGCGGGCGCACGGCGTCG
>DAOTWI010000160.1:0-1902 GCA_034436075.1 Roseiflexus sp. | reverse complement strand
CTGATCCCCGGCGCGGGCATGGGCGCGACGAAACCGCTCGGCAGCATGCTGTGATCGAGTTCATGGATGCACTGAACAAATGAACCAGGGAGGCGCAACCCTTGCGACGCGCATCCCAATCAGGTATACTGACCGCACGACAAGCCGTACGGCGAGGGTACGACAGCCATGACGTCCGCATCGTATGCACCACAGCTTCGCATAGCCACGGAAGACGATGAAACCATCGTCAACCTCCAACCCCTCCAGGGTCTCTGGACGGTGGAGCAATACCTGGCGCTCACCGACCATAGCCGCCGTTTACTGGAGTATGTCGATGGCATGATTGAGGTTTTACCTATGCCGACTGACCGGCATCAGGTCATCTCGCGGTTTCTGCTGTTCGCCCTGTATGCCTGCATCCAGCCGCTGGGCGGCACCGTGCTGTACGCTCCCCTTCGCCTCCAGATTCGCGCGGGCAAGTTTCGCGAACCGGATCTGCTGCTGGTGCGCCGCGCCGACGATCCGCGACGCCAGAACCGGTACTGGCGGGGCGCCGACCTGGTGATTGAGATCGTGAGCCCTGATGATCCCGAACGTGATACCGTTGTCAAACGCGCCGACTATGCCGAAGCGGGCATCCCGGAATACTGGATGGTCGAACCTGATGACGAACGCATCACCGTGCTCACCCTCCAGGATGACTCGTATGTGGAAGCTGGCGTCTACCATCGGGGTGAACAACTCCAATCCGTGCTCTTGCCCGGGTTGACGATTGCGGTGTCCGACCTCTTCGACGCCAGGTGATGGGCGTTGAACGCATCGTTGTCTTTATCATGCCCGCTCCTCCGCCCCGGTGCGCGGGCGGTTCATCGCACCAAACTGTATTGTCTCTGGCGCGGGCGCGCTCGCGCCGGAGCGAGGAGAGACGGTTGAACTCGGAAGCGCTATCAACGACGGTGCGCTATCTCAAGGTGATGGCGCACGCAACCCGCCTCCGCATCCTCGGCATTCTTGCCGATGGGGAGTGGAGCGTGTCTGAGCTGGCTGAGTTGCTCGACACGACCGGACCGACCGTCTCACGCCATCTGGCAAAACTACAGGAGGTCGATCTCATCCGGATGCGAAGCGACGGTTCCAACCACGTCTACTGCTTGAATGACGAAACGCTGCAACGAATCAACCGCGACCTGATCAGCCCTGCCAGCATTGTTGCAATTGGCGAGGAGAGCGTCGGCGATGCCTGGGAGCAGCGGGTGCTTGCTACTTTTCTCGATGGTGACAGGCTCACGAAGATTCCCGATAAGCCCAGAAAGCGCCTGGTCATCCTTACTTGGCTGGTTCAGAAGTTCGCCCCTGGAGTCAGGTATCCAGAAGCGCAGGTTAATACGATCATCAGGCGCCATCACGACGACACCGCCACTCTGCGGCGCGAGCTGATCGCAGCCGGGCTTATGCAGCGCGATGGCGGCATCTACTGGCGTGTAGATTGAAGCACGCCAGAAGGATGGCATGCACTGGCGCAATGATCATATATAATTGCCCTCAGACGGCGCGCGCGTTCAGCCTGCGCGCCTGCATCCGCACCTGTCATCTCCAGGAAGACGCCCATGGCGATTGATATCGTTCTGCCGCAGATCGGCGAAAGCATGACCGAAGCCACGATCGGGCGCTGGCTCAAGCGCGTCGGCGACCACATTGAGCGCTTCGAGGCGCTGGTGGAAGTGGAAACCGACAAGGTCTCGACCGAAGTGACCTCGATCGCCAGCGGCGTGTTGCTCGAAATCGTCACCCCTGAAGGCGTCACTGTGCCAGTCGGTACATTGCTGGCGCGCATCGGCAATCCAACCGAAGCGCGCGTGAGTGCAGCGCCAGCGCCGCTGCGGGAAGCGCCAGCCACGCCCGAACCGGCTCGCACCCGCC
>DAOTWI010000159.1:0-3469 GCA_034436075.1 Roseiflexus sp. | reverse complement strand
CTGATCCCCGTGCAAACGGAGCCTTCCCGCCCGGCGACTGAAGTCGCGGGCTATGGAAAGCGAAGCCCGCCGGCGCGGGCTTGACCGCGCGATGCCAGCTTGCTTTCTCAAACCCCATAAGGTCGTCCGTCTCAACGAGGGCTTGATCCCTGGTACAATACGTGGTAGTCGTCCCCTTTTCTCCGCAACCACGAAGGAGGCGCTATGAAACTGCGCGGCTTCAACCCCGCTACGTGGGTCAGCCTTGTTCCGAATGGGCTGGGCCACGTGAAGCCGAACCATTACTGGGAGATCGTGCGCGCCGTCTGGGAGAACCGCGATAATCTCGGCGCGGCGTGGCGCATCCTGCGCGACGGGGTGTGTGATGGGTGCGCCCTCGGCACCACCGGTCTGCGCGATTTTACGATGGACGGCGTCCACCTCTGCACGGTGCGATTGCACCTGCTGCGCCTCAATACCATGCCGCCGCTCGACATCCGCCAGCTTGATGATGTCGCCGGGCTGCGCGCCCTGAACGGCAGGCAACTGCGCGCCCTTGGTCGCCTCCCGTACCCGATGATCCGCCGGCGCGGCAATTCTGGCTTCCAACGGATCACGTGGGATCAGGCGCTCGACCTGATCGCTGACCGCATACGCGCCACTGATCCGCGGCGCGTGGCGTTCTACCTGACCTCGCGCGGCATTACGAACGAAACGTACTATGTGGCGCAGAAGGCGGCGCGGTTTCTCGGCACGAACAATGTGGACAACGCGGCGCGGTTGTGCCACGCCCCCAGCACGACTGCCATGAAGCAGACGCTTGGCGTGGCGGCGTCGACGTGCAGTTACCGCGACTGGATCGGAACCGATGCGCTGATCTTCATTGGCAGCGACACGCCGAACAACCAGCCGGTCACAACCAAATACCTTTACTATGCGAAGCAACAGGGCACACGCATTTTTGTGGTGAACCCGTACCGCGAGCCGGGATTGGAACGTTACTGGGTGCCAAGCGTCTTCGAGAGCGCGCTGTTCGGCACCCGGCTGGCCGACCGTTTCTTCCAGATCCATACCGGCGGCGACATTGCGTTCCTGAATGGAACGCTGAAGCATCTGATCGAACACGACTGGATCGACCGCGCCTTCGTTGCGGAGCGCACCAGCGGCTTCGCGGAGGTGAAAGCGCACCTGGAAACGCAGTCGTGGGATATGCTGGAGCGTGCCAGCGGTGCGAGCCGCGAGGAGATGCGCGCCTTTGCTGAGATTCTGGCGCAGGCGAAGAGCGCCGTATTCGTCTGGAGCATGGGAGTCACCCAGCACGAACATGGTGTCGAGAACGTCAAAGCGATCCTGAACCTGGCGCTGGCGCGAGGCTTTATCGGGCGCGAGTTCTGCGGCGTCATGCCGATCCGCGGGCACAGCGGCGTTCAGGGAGGCGGCGAAATGGGGTGCACATCCGCCACGTTCCCTGGAGGACGACCGGTGAATGATGAGCAGGCGCGCTGGTTGAGCGCCCAGTGGGGGTTCGATGTGCCAGCATGGAAGGGGCTGACCTGCGGCGACATGCTCGATGCGGCTCATGCTGGCGAAATCGACGTCTTCTATGCGGCAGGCGGCAACTTCCTCGACACCCTGCCCGACCCGGAGTCCATCCGCGCGGCGCTGGAGCGCCCGGCGCTGCGGGTGCATCAGGACATCATCCTCACCTCGCAGATGCTCGTCGATCCGGCGGATACCGTCATCCTGCTGCCCGCCGCCACGCGCTATGAGCAGCGTGACGGCGGAACCGAGACCAGCACCGAGCGCGAGGTGATCTTCTCGCCGCAGATTGTGCCGCCGCCCGCGGAGGCGCGCAGCGAGTGGGAGATTTTCATGAAGGCGGCGGAGCGCGTGGCGCCGGAGCGGGCCCATCTCATTCATTTTGAAAACGGGCAGCAGATCCGCGATGAAATCGCGCGCATCGCGCCGGAGTACGACGGCATTCAGCGGTTGCGGCGCACCGGCGACCATGTGCAATGGGGCGGGCGCATCCTGTGCCGTGATGGAGTCTTCGCCACACCCAACGGTCGCGCGGTGATGACGCCGCTGACGCCGCCGGACACGTCGCTGCCGGATGGCGCTTTTCTGCTGCGCACGCGCCGCGGCAAGCAGTTCAACTCGCTCATCCACGGCGAACGCGACCCGCTCAACGGCGCACGGCGCGACGATATGCTCATCAACCCGGACGATGCCGCCGCGCTCGGCGTGCGCGAAGGCGACCTGGTGCTCATCCGGTCAGAGGCGGGCGACATGCAGGCGCGGGTGAAATACGCGCCGATGAAATCGCGCAATATACAGGTCCACTGGCCCGAAGGGAATGTGCTGATCGCGTCCCATCGCCGCGATCCCGACTCCGGCGTGCCCGCCTACAAAGCCATTGTGACTGTGCAGCGGCTGGATATGGTACAATTGTGCGAAGAAAAACAGGAAGTCAGCGATGTCTCAGACAACGCTCTCCCAGGTGCTTGAGTCTCTCAAGCATCTTGAACCGCATGAATTGCTTCAGGTCAGCCAGATCGTGCACGAGCGGCTGGCTTCTCACGAAGAGATGCGCAAACGTCAGATGTTCTACCAGTCTCTGCTGGCTGCCGGATTGGTCAAGAACATCAGGACACCCTCCGGCGCAGACGCTTCCAGACAACCGTTCGTCCAGATTCAGGGAGATCCGGTCTCGCAGACGATCATTGAGGAGCGGCGCTAAGTGACGGATTACTATGCGCTTTGTGCGGGCAGCGGGCTGCCGTCGATCGTGTTTGTTTCGGCTGATGATGAATTGAACGTCGTGGCTGCGCGTGAAGGGCTGAGAGCGGAGAATCCCAACGCGCATCCCTGATAGGAAGATCAACCAGATATTGGACAATCCTCGTGATCGGCGTTGGCTTCGACAGGCTCAGCCAACGCCGGTTGAGCCTGCCGAAACCAACGCCAACCGCTCCCCGGGTGCAGGCTCGATGGTCCAGGCTTTATTTGAGCTCACTATAAGAGAAGAGAGCGTTTTTTCGGGAGATCCCCATGCTCACCCAGCCTAACGTGCAACGGCGCACTGTCATCCGGGTGCGCGACGGACGAGCGGCGCGCGACCGGGATGCGCTGGTGGTCGAAGAGCCGCTGGAGATTCGCCTAGCGCTCCACACCGCCGATGGCGCGCACATCATCCCGCTGACGACGATCCTGCGCACGCCGGGCGAGGACTTCGAGCTGGCTGCCGGGTTTCTGTTCAGCGAAGGCATTGTGCGCGACCGGCGCGACATCGCAACCATTCGCTTCTGTACCGATCCCGACATGGACGAAGAGGCGCGTTTCAACACTCTCACGGTTGACCTGCGTCCGGGGGTGCAACCCGACCTGACCCATGCCCGGCGTCTGTTCTACATCTCATCGTCGTGCGGCGTCTGCGGCAAAGCGTCGCTCGAGGCGCTGCACACGCGCGGCTGCGCGCCGCTGCCCGATG
>DAOTWI010000158.1:0-13256 GCA_034436075.1 Roseiflexus sp. | reverse complement strand
AGACGTTGCATTGCAACGTCTCTCCGGGAACGGTCCGTTCTCCCCCAAGACCTTTGAGGTCGTTGGCGTCCCCGGCGTGGGCGCGACCCGTTCCGCCCGTGGCGTTCAACGGCGGCAACTGATCCCTGGCGCAGACCCCAAAGGTCAGGCGTGTCTTCGACTTTCCCACCTGCAACCTGCAACCTTCCTACCCTCTCACCTCTCACCTCTCACCTCTCACCTCTCACCTCTCGCCTCTCGCCTCTCGCCTCTCACCTCTCGCCTCTCGCCTCTCGCCTCTCCCCTCTCGCCTCTCGCCTGCACAGTTTTTGAACATATCTTGCAGAATGAATGAAATGTCTGCCAATTCTTTCAAGCAATTGCGCAGAGAACATGTAAGCGATGCGTAGTGAAAATAATGTTGAAACTGGACGGACGTATGCTATAGTAATACTACAAACTCTGAACTACATCGTTTGCCATAGTTTACTGCGTATGACGATCATACGTGGATGTAGTGTCTTTTTGCGGTTTTTTCTTGCGTTATTGTAGTTCAGAGAAATTACTACAAAGTTGTCGAATGTTCACTATTCTGGTGACGCAAACAGGGATGTTTGCGGCGGCACGGCGTCGTGAACAGGGAAGCACATGTTTCAGGGAGGCGACATATGAATCTGCTGCGCGCAATCGGTCGGTTTCTGCTGGGCGCTCTGAAGGTGTTGCGCCTGGCGCTGCCCAAACTGGGTGTGGGCTGGATGTTCGCTCTGCTCACCAGCAACTTCAACCGCGTGTCGATCGTCGAGCTGGGGGTCATGGCAGTCATCGTGACGACGATGATCGGTCTGCACCACTTCCTGTCGCCGTTCCAGGTGATCTGGGGGCGCATCGCCGACAACCATCCGGTCTTCGGGTTGCGCCGCACGCCCTACCTGCTCCTCGGCGCCACGGTCGCCAGCCTGGTGTTCCTGGCGCTGCCTTCGGTCGCGCTGGCGATGGGCGAAGGCTCAGTGCTGGCGATTGTCGCCGGCTATGCGCTGCTCGTCCTGTTTGGCGTTAGCATCGCAGCCATGGGCGACTGCCACCATGCACTGATTGCAGAGGTGACTAACCCCAAGACGCGCGGCGGCGTCATCGCTGTGGTCTGGACGTTTACAATTATGAGCACGATCATCGCCGCGACGGTGATCAAGGCGCGCATGCCGACCTATACCCCGGAGTTGATGCAGTCGCTCTATAACCTGACCCCGCTGGTGGTGATCGGTTCGACACTGCTGGGCGTGCTGGGCATCGAGAAGCGCCTGAACCGCGAAGAACTGGCGGTTGCGCTCGAACGCGCGCGCGCTGCCGCGCCTCCCGGCAACCCGCTGAGCGCGGCGTTCGGTCTGCTGCGCCAGAATCCGCAGGTGCGCGCGTTCTTCGGGTTTGTCTTCCTCTCGATCGTTGGCATCTTCCTGCAGGACTCGATCCTGGAGGTCTTCGGCGCTGAGGTCTTCCATATGACCCTGAGGGAGACGACGACGTTTACGCAGACGTGGGGCGGCGGCGTGCTCGGTGGTATGCTGATTATGGGGCTGCTCAGCGTGATCTTCCCGATCGGCAAGAAATTGATCGCGCTGATCGGCGGCGTCGGCACGGCGTTCGGTCTAGGATTGCTGGCGGTCTGTGCGTTAACTGAGCAGCGCGCGCTGCTCCATCCGGCGATCATACTGATGGGCGTTAGCACTGGTCTGTACAACGTCGGTGCGCTCTCGTTGATGATGGATATGACTGTCGAAGGCGCCACAGGGTTGTACATGGGCATGTGGGGTATGGCGCAGGCATTCGGTATGGCAACGGCAAATATTCTGGCAGGCGCGCTCCATACAGTGCTGGTCGAGGCGCAGGCGCTCAGCCAGACGCTCGGCTACGGCGTGATCTTCGGTCTGGAAGCGGTGCTAATGGTGATCGGCATTGCGCTGCTGTCAGGCGTCAGTATCGAGGCCTTCCGCGGTCTGACGCGCTCCGACATTACGCGCGCGATGGAAGCTGGCGCAGTCGCCTGATGAGGTGTGCGGGTGCTTCCCATCCGGTTCGATGCGATTGCTGGTGCGTATGACCAGGTGCGCGGTCATCCGCCGGAGGTTGCGGAGCAGATCGGTAGGGCGATTGCGGCGCTTGCAGGGAACCACGCGCTCGTGCTCGAACTCGGCGCTGGCACCGGTCGCATCGCTCTGCCCGTTGCCTCTGCCGGTTGCCGGGTTGTCGGGATCGATCTTTCCGCCGAAATGCTGCGCGCCGCTCGCGCAAAAGAAGGCGGCGAGGCGCTGTGGCTGGTGCAGGGCGATATTGAGCGCCTACCGTTTGCTGATGGGGTGTTCGATGCAACACTGGCGGTGCATGTGCTCCATCTGGCGCGCGACTGGCGCGGCGCGCTCGCGGAGACGCTGCGGGTTCTCCGCCCTGGTGGGGTCTTCATTCAGGGGCGCGACTGGCGCGATCCGCAGAGTTGCGCCGGTCGCCTGCGCAGCAAATTGCGCGAGACGTTGATGGAGCTGTTGCCCGGTTCGCGTCCGCCAGGCGCGGGCGCGGCAATCGGGCAGGCGCTGGCGAAACGTGGCGCGACGGTGGAACCGGAAGTGACGGCGGCGTCCTGGATGGCGCCGATCAGCCCGGCGCAGGTGCTGGAGGAAATGGCGTCGCGCTCGGACGCCGAAACCTGGGTGCTCGACGACGTCACCCTGAACACGGCGCTCGAACAGTTGCGCGCCTGGGCGGCGAGCGTCTACGACGATCTGAACCAGCCGGAGATGGTCGAGCGGCGGTTCGTTCTTCAGGCAGCGCGGCTCGGCGTTGAAGGTTGAACGCGGGACAGGTTGAAGGTTTCCCTGCCGTACCGTAGAGACGTTGCATCGCAGAGACGTTGCATCGCAACGTCTCTGCGACAGGGACATAAAGGTAATGCCATGCCAGCGACAGTCATTCGGGAAGACGGCGCCTACCACAGTTTTTGCGGGTTGACGTGTGTGGGCTGGCTGTACCAGAAGATCAAAGATAGTTTCTTTCTGGTGCTCGGCACGCATACCTGCGCGCATCTGCTCCAGAATGTGCTCGGCGTGATGGTGTTCGCCCGCCCGCGCTTCGGCGTCGCGCTGATCGAAGAGGCGGACCTGTCGAAGCAGCAGCCGGAGTTGAACGCCATTATTGATGAGATCGTCGCCGATCACCATCCGTCGGTCATCTTCCTGCTCTCTTCCTGCACGCCAGAAGTCATGAAGGTCGAGTTCGACGGTCTGGCGCGCGCGGTCAGCCGCCCCAATCTGCCGGTGCTCTTCGTGCCTGCCAGCGGTCTCGACTATACCTTCAGCCAGGCGGAGGATTCGGTGTTGCAGGCGCTGCTCCCCTTCTGCCCGGTCGCTCCTCCCGATGACCGGCGGGTGGTGTTCCTTGGTTCGGTCAACGATGCAATTGCCGATGATTTCCGCACCGAAGCGGCGCGCCTCGGCATCCCGGTCGCCGGGTTCCTGCCCGAAAGCCATTTCCGTGACCTGCCGCCGATCGGTCCGGGTACGGTGGTTGCGCCGCTGCAACCGTACCTGGCGAAGGTCGCCGGTCGCCTGGCGCGTGAACGCGGTGCAACGGTGATCGCCTCGCTGTTCCCTTTCGGTCCTGACGGGACGCGGGCATTCTGGGAAGATGTGGCTGCCGCAATGGGGAAGCCGGTCGATCTGCGCGATCGTGAACGGCAGGCATGGGATCGTCTCGAACCGCACCTTGAGATTCTGCGCGGCAAGACGGTGTTCTTCACGGCGGACAACCTGATGGAGCTGCCGCTGGCGCGGTTTCTCAAGAACGCCGGATGCACCATTCTGGAGTGCAGCAGTCCGTACATCAATCGCAAGTTTCATGCGCGCGAACTGGCGGCGCTCGACGGGGTGCGCGTCGTCGAGCAGCCCAACTTCGACCGGCAGTTGCACGACATCCGGGAATTGCGCCCGGACCTGGTGATCAGCAATCTGGCGACGACCAATCCGCTCGTGGGGCACGGCGTGGTGGCGAAGTGGAGCACCGAGTTCAGTTTTATGCCGATCCACGGCTGGAGCGGCGCTGCAACACTTGCTGGCATGTTCACCCGACCGCTCAAACGCCACGCGCAACTCGACCCGCTCATGGACGATCCGCTGTGGGTGGCGGGGATGATGCCGGGGGCGTTGAATGTTGAACGTTGAACGTTGAACGTGGACAGTTCGGGAACGCCGCCGACCTTTGAGGTCTACGCCGAGGATCAGGCGCCGCCATTGAACGTGAGTGGCGCGAAGGATTGCACCCGCGCCGGGGATGCCAACGACCTCAAAGGTCTTGGCGGGAACGTCCCCGACCCTTGAGGTCTACGCCGAGGATCAGGCGCCGCTATTGAACGTGAGTGGCGCGAAGGATTGCACCCACGCCGGGAACGCCGTCCGACCTCAAAGGTCTTGGCGGGAAACGTCCCCCGATTTTTGAGGTCTACGCCGGGGATCAGGCGCCGCCATTGAACGTGAGTGGCGCGAAGGATTGCGCCCGCGCCGGGAACGCCGCCCGACCTCAAAGGTCTTGGCAACGTGGTTCATGTCAATCACCTAATCAGGAAACCACTATGCGACTGGCTCTCTGGATGTATCAGGGCACTGCCCATCATGGCGTCGGGCGGATCGCCAACAGTATGCGCGGCGTGCATGCGGTGTTTCACGCGCCGCAGGGCGACGATTACGTGAACCCGATCTTCACCATGCTGGATCGCACCCCCGATTTCCCGCGCATGACAACCAGCGTCGTCAGTGGGCGCGACCTGGCGCAGGGAACGGTGCGCTTGCCCGAAACGCTCCGCCAGGTCGATGCCCAGGTGCAGCCCGATCTGATCGTTGTGTGCGCCAGTTGCTCGACCATTCTGCTCCAGGAAGACCTGGAGCGCATGGCGCGCAGCGCCGGAACGCGCGCTGAGACGCTGGTGTACGACGCCAATCCCTACCGTATGCAGGAGGTGCGCTCCGCCGACGGGTTGTTCACGCTGCTGGCGCAACGCTTTGCACGCTCCCAACCGCCGACGGCGACCCCAAGCGTCAACATTCTCGGTCCGGCGTCGCTCGGTTTCCACAATCGCAGCGACCTGATCTGCCTGCGGCGCATGCTGGCGACCCTCGGCGTGCAGGTGCATGTCGTTGCGCCTCTCGGCGCTTCGATTCGCGATCTGGAGCGCCTTCCGGCAGCCTGGGCAACGATTGCGCCCTACCGCGAACTGGGGCAGAACGCTGCGCGCTGGCTCGAAGAGCAGTTTGGCATTCCGGCGCTCACCGATGCGCCCATCGGCGTGCAACCGACCCTGCGCTGGCTGCGGCGCCTGGTCGAGACGCTCAATGATGTTAGCGAACGGTTGCAGCGCCCGATACCCCCGCTGCGTCTGCCGCCGCTGACCGCCTTCTCGCTCGATGGCATGAGCGCGCCGAGTTCCGTTCCCTGGTTTGCACGCACCGCCGACATGGAAAGTTACAGCATGAAGCGCGCCTTTGTCTTCGGCGACGCCACGCATACTGTCGGCATGGTGAAGTTCCTGCGCGATGAACTCGGCATGCAGATCGCCGGAGCGGGAACCTATCTGGAGCACGAAGCGGAGTGGGTGCGCCAGGAACTCCAGGAGTATCTGCCTGCTGGCGAGACCGGATCGACCGACTCCGCCTTTCTGGTGACTGAAGTGTTCCAGGATGTTGCGCGGCGCATCGCCGACCTCTCGCCGGAACTGGTCTGCGGTACGCAGATGGAACGCCACGCCTGCCGTAAACTCGATATTCCGTGCCTGGTCATCGCTCCGCCGACGCATATCGAAAACCATCTCCTGAGTTACCGTCCGGTGCTTGGCTTCGATGGCGCCGACACGCTGGCGGACTCGGTCTACACCACGGCGACGCTGGGGATGGAGAAACATCTGATCGATATGTTTGGCGATGCGGGGCTGGAGTATGAAGAGCCGGGAACTGCGAACCGGGAACTGAGAACTGAGAACTCAGAACTGAGAACTCAGAACCTGGAACCGGGCGCCCGGAATGGGGCAGTGAGCACTGGAGAACCGGTTGTCGCGGGTGCGGGAGCGAACGGCGGTGTTGCTGGTTCGGCGGTCAATTCCGCGGCTCAGGTCGCTGCGGCATCGTCTCGTCCGGTCACGCCGGTCTGGTCGCCGGAGGCGCAGGCGATGCTCAAGAAAGTGCCATTCTTCGTGCGTGGGCGGGTGCAGAAGAATGTCGAGCGGTACGCGGCACAACACGGCTATGCCACGATTACTGCCGAGATTCTGGTTGAAGCGAAAGAGGCGCTTGGCGGTTGAAACGCTGGCGGAGGAAAGGTATGAGTCTCACGCTTGCCATCTACGGCAAAGGCGGTATCGGCAAAAGCACGACGAGTTCGAATCTTTCGGCGGCGCTGGCGCTCAAAGGTGCGAAGGTGTTGCAAATCGGCTGCGATCCGAAGCACGATAGCACCTTTGCGCTCACTGGTATGCTTCAGCCGACCGTGATTGATGTGCTGACCGAGGTTGACTTCCACCACGAAGAAGTGTCGGTCGAAGATGTGGTGCACACCGGATTCGCCGGGGTGGACACGCTCGAGTCGGGCGGTCCGCCGGCGGGCAGCGGCTGCGGCGGCTATGTCGTCGGCGAAACGGTCAAACTGCTGCACGAGTTCGGGCTGTACGACAAATACGATGTGATCGTGTTCGATGTGCTTGGCGATGTGGTGTGCGGCGGGTTTTCGGCGCCGCTGAACTATGCCGACTACGGCGTTATCATCGCCTGCAACGATTTCGACAGCATCTTTGCCGCCAACCGCCTGTGCCTGGCGATCAAACAGAAGAGCGCGCGCTACCGCGTCGAACTGGCAGGTATCATCGCCAATCGGGTGGACTATGAACTCGGCGGCGGCACGGCGCTCCTGGAGCAGTTTGCCGAAACCGTCGGCACACAGATCATCGGGCGGGTGCCGTACCACGACCTCATTCGCCGCTCGCGCCTGATGGGCAAGACCCTCTTCGAGATGGAAGGTCCCGGTAAGGAGGAGTGCACCTCGCCGTTTCTGGATATGGCGGAGTATCTCCTGAATCGCCCGCGCTCGGCAGTGCCGCAGCCGATGGGCGATCGGGAAATCTTCAATGTGATTGGCGGGTGGCGATGATCGACGTAACTCGACATAAACAACAGTTGCGCGACTATTTCGATGGCGACGGTTTTCGGCGCTGGAGCGCCATCTACGGCGACGCCGAGGTGTCGCGCGTCCGGCGCACTGTCCGTGTCGGGCATGCGCGCATGCTGGCGCGCGCCGAAGCCTGGCTGCTGGAATGGATCGGTGCGACGGAACGCACGCCATTGACAATGAGCGCGCTCGATGCGGGGTGCGGCACTGGCGTCTTCAGCATCATGCTGGCGCAGCACGGCATGCAGGTTACCGCGATCGATATTGCGCCGCAAATGGTCGCCGCCGCTGCGGATCGCGCGCGAGCGGCAGGCGTGGCGCAGCGGGTGACCTTCACGGCTGGCGACATCGAAGATGTCAATGGCGCGTTTGACGTGGCGGCGTGTTTCGATGTGCTCATCCACTACCCGCAACCGGCGTTCGAGCAGTTGCTGGGGCATCTGGCGCAGCGCACCCGCGGATTGCTGTTGTTCACGTATGCGCCATACGAGCCGTTGCTCGCGGCGATGCACTGGCTCGGCGGGTTCTTCCCGCGCGCCCACCGCCGCACCGAGATACAGATGATCCGTGAGGACGATGTGCGTCAGACCATCGCCAGGCGCGGGTTGCGCGTCAGCCGGATCGAGCCGATCCGCAGCGGCTTCTACCACGTGAACCTGGTCGAGGCGGTACGTGAATGAAACGACACCGACCTTTGAGGTCTTCGCCAGGTCTCCCGGTCTGCGCGGGAACGTCGCTGGCGGAAAGGACGCCGTGCCGGGCGGGGCGCCGCAACCTCAAAGGTCTTGGCGGGAATCCCGGTCTGCGCGGGAACGTCGCTGGCGGAAAGGACGCCGTGCCGGGCGGGGCGCCGCAACTTCAAAGGTCTTGGCGGGAATCCCGGTCTGCGCGGGAACGCTGGCAGCGGAAAGGACGCCGTGCCCGGTTCGGGTTCGCCACAACCTCAAAGGTCTCGGCGGGAAACGCCCCCGACCTTTGAGGTCTTTGCCGGAGATCGCGGTCTGCGCGGGAACGCGGTTGGCGGAACGGTCGCCGCGCCCGGACAGGACGCCGACCGACCTCAAAGGTCTCAAACGATTTTTGTACCTGTAGTAACGAATATGAACTACAAAAATATGTTTCAAGAAGGATCGTAAAAGGTAATTGATATAGAAACTTTGCGCCTCTGCGCCTTTGTGTGAGATTGTCTGGCTGGCGCTGGAATCAGTTCTGTATCAAGAGAGTGAGGGAGTATGAACCGATTAATAGTAGGGTTGCTCGCAATTCTTGCCGGCGGGCTGTGGCTCTGGTATCGCCGCGAGCGGGTTCTGGAAGGCGATGGCGTGGTGCATCTCCAGAGCGAACACGAACACTTCCACCTGCACGTTGACCTGCCGCAGGGCATGGAGATCGAACCGGGCGATACGCTCGAGATTCTGACTGTGCCACAAACGCGCGGACAGACGAATGGGGAGATCACGTACCCAAGCCGGATTCGTCTGACGAAGGCGAGCAGCCTGCGCCGTGAACTGGTGAAGCGCAGCAGCCTGGTCGAGATCAACGAACTGGTCGAGCATCCGTGATCGCGGAATGATGATTCGAACCGGCGCAGCATGAACAGGAGGATGCAACGATGATCAACATGCCTGGTGAGTACAGCCCGACGACGCGCCATGCGCTGCGTGAAGCAATTTTGAACCCGCGCTTCTACACGACCGATTTCCGCGCGATCGATCGCCTCAATGTTGCGCACATGCGCGACGAGTTCGATTGGATTCGCAATGAATTCGAGTTCGATTACAACAAGAAGCATTTTGTGCGCAACGAGGAGTTTCTGGCAAACTTCGACGATATGCCAGCCCGCGATCTGTTTATCGAGTTCCTCGAGCGCAGTTGTACCGCTGAGTTCAGTGGATGCCTCTTGTATGCCGAAATGGTCAAGCACCTGCACGACCCGACGCTCAGGGCGATCTTCCGTTGTATGAGCCGTGATGAGGGGCGTCATGCAGGTTTTCTCAACAAAACCATGGCAGACCTCGGCGTCGAAATGAACCTTCAGGTGCTGCATACGCGCAAGAAATACACCTATTTCCAGCCGAAGTTCATTTTCTACAGCGTCTATCTCTCGGAAAAAATCGGCTATGCCCGCTATATCACGATCTACCGCCATTTGCAGCAGCATCCGCAGGGCATGATCCACCCGATCTTCAAATGGTTCGAGAAGTGGTGCAATGACGAATACCGGCACGGCGAGTTCTTCTCGTTGTTGATGCGCAGTCAGCCCGACCTGCTGCGTGGCGGGAACCTGCGCTGGATCCGGTTCTTCCTGCTGGCGGTGTACGCCACGATGTACCTGAACGATGCGCGCCGTTCAGGGTTCTATGAGGCGCTCGGCTTGAACTGGCGCGACTACGATCAGCGCGTGATCCGCCTGACGAACCACATTGCCACGCAGGCGTTTCCGGTGACGCTGCCGGTGGATGATCCGCGTTTCTTCCGCCATCTCGACGCCTGTGTGCGCTACGACGCTCAGATTCGTGCGCTCGAAGGACGAAACGATCCGATGGCTCTGGCGCAGCGGGCGCGCCTGAGCGCCGGGATCGCCGCGCGCCTTCTGGCGACCTATCGCCTGCCGCCAGCGCCAACCACCGACGCTAACCGCTGGAAAGGTCTCGAAGGCTTCCCGAACTATCCCGGTCCGGGCTGGAACAAGGACGCATCGCTCAATGAACGGGCGCTCTCAGCATAAATCGCCAGGGTTCAGGGGTGACAAATGCTCACCTCTGAACCCTAACTCCTGAGGACTCAAATATGCGCTTCGTCTTCCTGACCATGGACGGCAACCATGTCGCGGCGCTGCGCGAAGGCGCCAGGTTGCTGCACCGCGACGAGGGGATCGCACTGAATCTGGCGTGCTACGACGCGAATGCGCTGCGCACCGCCGCCGACTGGCAACGCCTGGCGGACGATGTGGCGGCAAGCGATGTGGTGTTCGGCTCGATGCTCTTCGGCGAGGAGTTTGTCCGTCCGCTGGAGCGGGTTCTGGCGCCAGCGACGGCGCCGGTCTGCATTATTACCAGTAATCCGGCGCTCATCCGCATGACTCGCCTGGGACGCTTCGATCTGCGGAAGAAGGTGGAGGAACAGGAGGCATCGCTCCTGAGTCGCTGGATGCACAAGTTCCGCCCCAAAAACGGGCGCGGCGAAGGGCAACGACAACTGGCGCTGATGCGCAATTTGGGGCGCGTCCTGCAACACATCCCCGGCAAGGCGCGCGATCTGGCAACCTATATCGCCGTGCATCAGTACTGGATGCACAGTTCGCCCGAAAATCTGCGGCGCATGCTGGGCATGCTGATCGAACGGTATGTGCCCGGCTATCAGGGGCGCCTGAAGGTGCTGCCGCCGATCGAGTACCCCGATGTGGCGCTGCTGCATCCCGATGCGCCAGAGCCGTTCGCCGACGAGCGCGAGTATGAGCAGTGGCTGGCGCAGCGCGCAAAACGTCGCAAAGGCGAGCCATCGAGGGGATCGGTAGGGTTGCTGACGTTGCGCACGGTGGCGTTGAGCGGCAATATGGCGCACCTCCACGCCCTCTATCGCGCGCTGGAGCAACGTGGTCTCGATGTGCGCATGGCATACGCCGCCGGTCTCGATTTTCGTCCGGCAATCGAGCGCTTCTTCCTGGAACATGAGCCGCGCGCGCACTGGTTCGGCGGGCATGCCGGTCATCACTCCCGGCGGGCGCGGATCGATGCGCTGGTCAATGGCGTGGGGTTTGCGCTCGTCGGCGGCATGGCAGCCAGCCAGCCCGATGAGGCGGTAGCGGCGTTGCGCGACCTCGATACCCGCTACCTGGGGTTGATCCCGCTCTCCTTTCAGCGCGTCGAGGAGTGGCGCCGCGATGACGGCGGGTTGACGCCAATTCAAGTGGCGATGAATGTGGCGCTGCCCGAACTCGATGGCGCGGTCGAGCCGCTGGTCTTTGGTGGACCGGCGGCGGGCAGCGATCGCTTCGTGCCGCTGCCCGAACAGATCGAACTGGCAGCCGAGCGCATTGCGCGCCATGTGGCGCTGCGCCGCACCCCGCCCCACGCCAGAAAACTGGCGCTCGTGCTCTTCAACTTCCCGCCGACCCTCGGCAATGCCGGCACCGCCGCCTACCTCGATGTCTTCGCTTCGGTGCATCGCCTGCTCTGCGCTCTGCGCGACGCCGGGTACACAGTCGAGGTTCCGGCGTCGCCAGAAGAACTGCGCCGCCTCGTGGTGGAGCAGAACGCGGAATTGTTCGGCACACCCGGCAGCGTCGCCGCGCGCCTCAGCGTCGCCGATTACCGTCGCCTCTTCCCCGCCTATACCGCCATCGAGCCATTTTGGGGCGCTGCGCCCGGCGAGTTGCTGACCGATGGACGCGACTTTTTCATCTGTGGCCATGTGTTCGGCAATGTGTTCGTCGGGTTGCAGCCCTCCTTCGGCTATGAGCGCGACCCGATGCGCCTGTTGATGGCGAAGGACGCTGCGCCGCACCACGGCTTCGCGGCGTTCTACACCTGGGTGGCGCATGTGTTCGGCGCGCACGCGGTGCTCCACTTCGGCACCCACGGCGCGCTGGAGTTCATGCCGGGGAAACAGACCGGCGTCAGCACGCAGTGCTGGCCCGCGCGCCTGCTCGGTCCGCTGCCGAATATCTACTACTACAGCGTCAACAATCCGAGCGAAGGAACGATTGCCAAACGTCGCAGCGCCGCGACTCTGGTGAGTTACATGGTTCCGCCGCTGCAACAGGCCGGGCTGTACAAAGGGCTGCGCCGCCTGAAGGATTCCCTCGATGCGTACCGCGCGCGTCCGCAGCCGGGCATGCTGGAGGATATTCGCGCGCAGACGGAGCAGTTGGGCATTGGCAGTGAACTGATTGACAGAACAGATGATGGGGCGTATGTCGCGGCGCTGGCGCACGAACTGTTGCAGATCGAACAGCGCATGATCCCGGTCGGCTTGCACGTGCTCGACAAAGAACCCGACCCCGCCGAATTGACCGATGTGTTGGCGCTGGTGGCGGCATTCGCCCGACCGTCAGGCGTCGAGCAGCCGCTGACCCACCTGGTGGCAGCGGCAATGGGATACGATTACGGGCGTCTTCAAGCGGCGCTGCGCCACGACCCGCAGGCGCAGGAGGTCTTTCAGCGCGTCGATGCGCTGGTGCGCGACGCGATGCGCGCGCTGGTTGACGAATACCGCAGCCGGGCGTCGTCTTCGTCTGCGCCGGGGGTGACGTTCGAGCAGACGCTGCTGCGGCAGGCGTCGCTCCCTGCTAGCGTCCTGCGCCGGTTCCGCGTCTATCTGGAAGACCTGCTCGACCGGATGGTTCACGACCACGAACTGCGCAACCTGCTGCACGCACTCGATGGCGGCTACATCCCGCCATCGCCGGGCAACGATGTGGTGCGCAACCCGGCGATTGTCCCCACCGGGCGCAACATTCACGGTCTCGACCCGTACCGCGTACCGACGGCGGCTGCCCAGGCGACCGGCGAACGCCTGGTGGCGGACCTGCTGGCGCGTCTGAGCCGCGAGCAGGGACGCATGCCGGAGAGTGTGGCAATCGTGCTGTGGGGAACCGATAACCTGAAGAGCGACGGCGAAGGCATCGCACAGGCGCTGGCGCTCATGGGCGTGCGTCCGGTCGCCGATGAACTCGGCAATGTCAGCGATGTGGCGCTCGTACCGCTGGCGGAACTGGGCAGACCGCGCATCGACGCAGTAATCACCGTCAGCGGCATCTTCCGCGACCTGTTCAGCCATCAGATGCAGTTGCTGAGCAAGGCGGCGCGGCTGGCGGCGCACGCCGATGAGCCGCCGGAGCAGAACTATGTGCGCAAACACGCTCTGGCGCATGCCGCCGAACTCGGCATCAGCCTCGACGAAGCTGCCACGCGTGTCTTCTCGAATGCGCCGGGCAGTTACGGCGCGAATGTCAACCACCTGGTCGAGAGCAGTACGTGGAACAGCGACTCCGAGATGAGCGAAGCCTTTGTGGCGCGAAAAAGTTTCGCCCCCGGCGCGCACGGCGAATGGCGCGACGCGCGCGCGGTGCTGGAACGGGCGCT
>DAOTWI010000157.1:0-5170 GCA_034436075.1 Roseiflexus sp. | reverse complement strand
AGCTGGCGGTCGTACCGGCTGGCATGGCGATGCGCATACCGGAGAACCTGTCGTTCGAAGAAGCGGCGGCCATTCCAGAAGCGTTCCTGACTGCCTTCCTCAACCTGTTCACCCTGGGCGCATTGCGGGCAGGCGAAACAGTGCTCATTCACGCTGGCGCCAGCGGCGTCGGCACAGCAGCGATTCAACTCGCGCGCGTCGCTGGCGCGCAGGTCTTCGCCACCGCCGGCTCGGCGGAGAAACTGGCGCTCTGTCGTGAACTTGGCGCCGACCTGGCGATCAACTACCGGGAAGAATCGTTTGCGACGCGGGCGCTCGAAGCCACCGGCGGTCGCGGCGTCGATCTGATCCTCGATTTTGTCGGCGCACCCTACTGGCAGCAGAACACCGCAGCTCTGGCGCTCGACGGACGATTACAGTTGATCGGGTTCCTGGGAGGGTCGGCGGGGCAGATCGACCTGGGTCCGATCATGGCGAAGCGGTTGCGCGTCACCGGCACAACCCTGCGGCGCACGCCACTGCCGCAAAAGATCGCCCTGACCGCCGATTTTGTCGCGTTCGCATACGACCGGCTGGAGCGCGGTGAATTGCGACCGGTCATCGACACGATCTACCCGCTGTACGCCGCCGCCGAAGCGCACCGGGTAATGGAAGCAAACCGCAATGCCGGAAAACTGGTGCTGCGGGTCGATTGATTGCGGCGTGAACTTCATACAAAAAGCCCCTCCGGGGCTTCCGCGTTCTGAGCAAGGGCTTATGGTTTTTGAGAGATTAATCCGCTATCGCCCGGTCCAGCCCGCGCAGGCGGGCTTCGCAGCGGGAGCCCGCAGCTTATGGGGTTTGAGAAATCATCTGGCATTGCCGCGTCCAGCCCGCGCAGGCGAGCTTCGCTTCCCGTAGCCCGCGACTTCAGTCGCCGGGCTACAAGGCGGATAGCGGAAATGTATTCAAACTCCATGATCCCGTAGCTCACAGAACGCGCGACCCGGCGGCGCAGGGATGCCGGAGGTATGGTTGATGTTCCCAAAGACCGCCAACCACCAGGGGTGCAGCCTTGCAAACCGGTCGCCGGACGACGCCGATGCTTCCCTGCCCGCACAGACAATGACCGCTCGCAGAACCCGGAGGCGCGATATATGACACACGGGCGGTGATATGTGAGCAACGAACCTCATCAGGCGCACATTGAGCAACAAGCGCCAATGCGACGCGCGTCCCTTCTCGAATGGCTGATCGGCGAACGGCTCGCATTCGACTGGAAAGTTGTTGCAATCACTGTGATCAGCCTGATCCTCATCCACTGGTTTGTGGCGACTTTTCTCATCATGGTTGCGGCAGCGGCGCCTTAATTAATAATGAATTCGGCATACGCCGCCGCTCGTGCCCTGAGCCTGCCGAAGGGCAGGCGGCGGCGCCCTCTTCGACCCTTCGACAGGCTCAGGGCTCAGGGAGCGCGCCTCTGGCGGTATACCCGAATAAATACCGTATCTTCATCAGGCTGATCGCTGCCAGGAGCGTTTATTCCACCGGCTGCAAGCGGTACTGCAACGCTTCCCCCAGATGCTGCGCCGTAATGCGCTCGGAACCGGCGAGATCAGCGATAGTGCGCGCCAGTTTCAGAATCCGGTGATATCCGCGCGCCGAGAGATCGTGCTGGCGCATGGCGTTGTGCATGATGAGTTGACCGCTGCTGTCGAGCTGGCAATGCTGATGGATCTCCGCCGGTCCCATATCGCTGTTGGTGAGCAGGCGCGTCCCCCGAAACCGGCGTTCCTGGATCTGTCGCGCGGCAATCACCCGTTCACGGATCGCCGCCGACTCCTCGCCAGGGGTCAGGGTGTTCAGTTTGTCGAACGGGACGCGCGGCGCATACACAAAAATGTCGAACCGGTCGATCACTGGACCGCTGACCCGCCGCTGGTAGCGCGCGACTGCGGCGGCTGTGCAGGTGCACTGGCGCTCCGGATCGCCGTGCCAGCCGCAGATGCACGGGTTCTGCGCCGCGATCAGCATGAACGACGCCGGGTAGGTGATGCTTCCAACGGCGCGGCTCAACGTGATCACCCGATCTTCGAGCGGCTGGCGCAGGACATCGAGTTTGCCGCCGAACTCCGGCAGTTCATCGAGGAACAGAATGCCGCGGTGCGCCAGCGAGATCATGCCGGGTTTGACCCGCACCCCGCCGCCGCCGACCAATCCTGCCAGCGAGGTGGTATGGTGCGGCGCACAGAACGGTCGTTGGCGGATGAGCGGGGTGTCCTTCGGCAACTGCCCGGCGACGCTGTAGATTTTCGTCACCTCAATCGCTTCGCTCATTGTCAGCGGCGGCAGGATCGAAATGAGCGCGCGCGCCATAAGCGTTTTCCCGGAGCCAGGGCTGCCGGTCATCAGCACATGGTGCCCGCCTGCGGCTGCGATCTCCAGCGTCCGTTTGACGTGCTCCTGCCCGCGCACCACACTGAAGTCCACCGGATAGGCGGGCGGCGGTACGGCGTCGATGGGTGCGCTCAGATACTCCGGCAGCGTTTTCACGCGGCTCAAGTGCGCCGTCAGATCATCGAGGCGCTGCACCGGAATGATGCTGATCCCGGTGACCAGCGCCGCTTCGGCGGCGTCTTCCTGGGGCACGAAAACGCGCCGGATGCCCTGTTCGCGCGCGACAGCGACCATCGGTAAAACGCCGTCGATATGGCGCACAGCGCCGTCGAGTCCTAACTCGCCGATGAATACTGCATCCTGAACATCGCCCTGCACCTGTTCCGACGCCAGCAACAGACCGATGGCGATGGGAAGATCATATGCCGGACCAGCCTTCCGCAGGTCGGCTGGCGCCAGGTTGACCGTGATCCGTTTCATGGGAAACGATCCGCCGCAGTTGCGCACAGCAGCGCGCACCCGCTCCCGGCTCTCCTGCACGGCGGTGTCCCCCAGACCGACGATGGTAAAACCCGGCAGTCCCTGCGCAATATCGACCTCGACCTCGACCAGTACGCCTTCGAGACCGATCACGGCGCTGCTATAGACTTTCGCCAACATGCCACGCCTCCCGTCCGCCACGACTCTACAGGGATACCGTTCGGGCGCCGTGGGGGGATCGGGTCAGGGGTTGCTGACAGGAAGAATATCCTGGCGGGCGGGCGATTCTGTGTATCTGTCGCGCAACAGTTTGCGCCTGCGGTGCGAAAATGGTATACTATAAGCCACGAGTTCGCGGTTGCGTTGAAAAGTGGGCGTCCCCCACTTTTCTTATTGTTAGCGTGATCATCGGGCGGTTGAGCGGCTGCGCAAGCACGACGCTGAGGATACAATGAAAAGCGATTTTTATGCGGCAATCTCACAGATTGCATCCGAACGCGGCATCCCGAAGGAAGCCATTGTCGAAGTCATGGAAAAAGCGCTGGCGACAGCCTATCGCCGGACGCTCGGACCAAGCCCGCCGCCGATGGAGATCTCGGTCAAACTGGACCCGCTGACCGGTGCGGCGCGCGTCTACTCCGAAAAACAGGTCGTTGACGATGTCTTCGACGAGCGCTTTGAGATCGATCTGGAGAGCGCCCGCAGGATTAAGCCTGATGTCGAACTGGGCGAGTCGGTCGTGGTTGAGACGACGCCCAAAGACTTCGGTCGGATCGCGGCGCAAACGGCGAAACAGGTCATCCTTCAGGGGATCAAGGAAGTCGAGCGCGAACACATCTATGGCGAGTACATGGATCGTGAGGGCGAACTGGTCACGGCGACCGTGCAGCGCATGGCAAAGGGCAACGTCATTCTCGAAATGGGCAAAGCCGAAGCCATTCTGCCGCCGAAGGAGCAGGTCGAAACCGATCGCTACTACCACGGGCAGCGCCTGAAGGTTTACCTGATGGAAATCCGGCGCGAGGACCGCGGTCCGAAACTGATCGCATCGCGCGCGCACAAAAATCTGATCACGCGCCTCTTCGAGATGGAGGTGCCGGAGATTTATAATGGCACCGTCGAGATTAAGTCGATTGCGCGTGAGCCAGGCATCCGCACCAAGGTAGCGGTCGCAGCGCGGCAGGAGGGCATCGATCCGGTCGGTTCGTGCGTTGGGATGCGCGGCATTCGCATCCAGAACATTGTCAACGAACTGAATGGCGAAAAGATCGATGTTGTGCAATGGTCGTCAAATCCAAAAGAGTTCATTGCCAATGCGCTATCTCCTGCGCAGGTCGTTGAGGTGCAGTTGCGCGACGATGAGCACGCGGCGACGGTGATTGTGCCGGATAAGCAACTGTCGCTGGCGATCGGCAAAGAGGGGCAGAATGTGCGCCTGGCAGCAAAGCTGACCGGCTGGCGGATCGATATCAAGAGCGCGTCGGCGCTGCTCGATGAGGAGCGTGCAGCGGCGGAAGCGCGTGATGCGGCGGAAGCGGAGGCGCTGGCGACCGAAGCGGCGCTGGCGACGGCGAAAGTCGAGACGCGCAAGGTGTACGCCGATGGGACGATTGTGTACCGGAAGCATCGCTATGGTCCGCTCGGCGATGATATGGTCGGCGAAACGGTGCAACTGCGCGCGACGCCGCAAAAACTGTACATCTATCGCGGTGATCGCCTGGTGGCGTCGTATATGCTTGTCGGCGATGAAGAGGATGAGATCGAGGGCGAGGAGTAGTGCGGCACGGGGGATACGGTGACGCAGACAACTGGAAAAAAGCAGAAGGGACCTCGTCCAAAGCATGTGCCGCAGCGCACATGTGTCGCGTGTCGCCGTACCGATGCCAAACGCACGTTGACTCGCCTGGTGCGCGACGCCGATGGTCGGGTGCATGTCGATCCGACCGGGAAACGCAATGGGCGCGGCGCCTACCTGTGTAACGATCCGGCGTGTTGGGATCAGGCGCTTCGACGCCATGCGCTGGAGCGCGCGCTGCGAATCGGTGCGTTGCATCCGGACGACGCTGCGGCGCTCGAAGCATACGCGCGAACGCTGCCGCCATTGATGGTTGCGGAATAGTCTGGTTGCTTCCTCCGCCAGCATCAGAGCGAAGCATTGTTGACACGATAGGGCGCACCAACCGCGAACCTGACCTGTAGTGAGGAGGAACGACAATGAGTGATAGGTCTATCTTTGGGCGTCAGAGCGCTGTTGATGCGCACGATCATAATCAGTTCGCTGGCGGCGGGCGCGGTCCTGGGAGTCCGGGCGGCG
>DAOTWI010000156.1:0-8739 GCA_034436075.1 Roseiflexus sp. | reverse complement strand
CTTCGACAGGCTCAGCCCGCGCCAACTGCACAACAGTCCGTTCACAGTTCACACACCGTAAGAACGGCTACAGTCCGGCCGCTTCGTCGCGTCCATTTCTGCGTGCTCAAATATCGAGGTTCCGCACCTCGAGCGCGTGGGTTTGAATGAAGCGTTTGCGCGGCGGCACCAGATCGCCCATCAGCATTGTGAAGGTCTCATCCGCCTGCTGCGCATCTTCGAGCGTCACCTGCAAGAGCAGGCGGTTGAGCGGGTTCATCGTCGTTTCCCACAGTTGTGCGGCATTCATCTCGCCCAACCCTTTGTAGCGCGTCACGGTCGCTTTGTTGCGCTCCGAGGGCGAGAGCGTCGCCAGGTACTGATCGCGCTCCGCATCGGTAAAGACGTACTTTTCGGTCTTTCCGTGCGCAATGCGATACAGCGGCGGCTGCGCCAGGTAGAGATGCCCGTTCACAATGATCTGACGCATATAGCGGAAGAAGAACGTGAGCAACAGCGTGCGAATATGGCTGCCGTCCACATCCGCGTCGCACATCAGAATGATCCGGTGATACCGCAGTTTGGACGGGTCGAACTGATCGCCGACGCCTGCGCCGATAGCGGTAATGAGCGCCTTGACCTCATTGTTGGAAAGCATTTTGTCGAGCCGGCTTTTCTCGACATTCAGGATTTTGCCGCGCAGCGGCAGGATCGCCTGATAGCGCCGGTCGCGCCCCTGTTTGGCGCTCCCGCCGGCGCTATCACCCTCAACGATGAACAACTCGGTGCGCGCCGGGTTGGTATCCGAGCAGTCAGCCAGTTTGCCCGGCAGCGAGAACCCTTCCATCGCGCTCTTGCGCGCCGTTTCCCGCACCTTCTGCACGGCGATGCGGGTGCGCGCCGCCGAGATGCACTTCTCGATGATCCGCCGCGCTTCCTGCGGGTTTTCCTCGAGCCAGGCGCTGAAAGCGTCGCCAAAGACCGTGTTGACCGCGCCGGTCGCCGAAGGGCTGACGAGTTTCTCCTTCGTTTGCGAACTGAACTGCGGGTCGCGCAGCTTAACGCTGATAACCGCAGTTAACCCTTCGCGCACATCGTCGCCGGTCAGGTTCCCTTCGTTTTCCTTAAGGAACCCTTTATTGCGCGCATATGTATTGATCACCCGCGTCAACGCGCTGCGAAAACCGGCGACGTGCGCGCCGCCGTCGGTGTTGTTGATGCCGTTGGCAAACGCATAGACCGAGTCGGTATCGAAGCTTTCGGTGTACTGGAGCGCCACTTCCACCATCACATCATCAACGGCGCGTTCGACATAGAACGGATGCTTGTGGAGCACATTCTTGTCTTTGTTGAGGTGGCGCACATACGAGCGAATACCGCCCTCGAAATAAAAGTTGACCTCATTCCCATCGCGCTCATCAACAAACTTGAAGCGCAACCCTTTGTTGAGGTACGCCATTTCGCGAAAGCGCTGCGCCAGGGTCTTGAACTGGTAGTCGAGCGTCTGAATGATCGTCGTATCGGGCAAGAAGCGCGTGATCGTCCCGCGCCGGGTCGTTGGACCAATCTTCTGCACCTCGCACTGCGGGACGCCGCAGCGGTATTCCTGGTAGTAGTGCATGCCATCGCGCGCATTATGGACATCGACACGCATATACGCAGAAAGCGCATTCACGGCTGACACGCCGACGCCATGCAAGCCAGACGAGACTTTATAGCTTTTGTTATCGAACTTCCCGCCAGCATGAAGCACTGTCATCACCACCTGAAGGGTGCTGACGCCAAGTTTGGGATGCGGACCGGTCGGAATGCCGTAGCCATCGTCGGCGACCGTTACAGACCCATCTTCGTGGATGGTCACCTCAACGGTCGTTGCGCGCCCGGCCATCACTTCATCGACCGAATTATCGACGACTTCGCGCACCATGGTGTGCAGGCCGTTGACATCGGTCGGACCGATATACATGCCAGGACGGCGGCGAACCGCCTCCATTCCTTCGAGCACCTGGATCTGATCTTCATCGTAGCCGGTCGCATCGACCGATCGCAGCGGTTCTGTTGTCATAGACGACTCGAATCGTTATTGTTATGATTGATAATGGTTCTACATTCCTGGTCGAACGACCTGTTGTTCGCTCAAACGACGCAGGCGTTCGCGGTAGAACGCCATGCGCGCCGCTGCCAAACCAGCGCCGATATAGGCGCTGCCAAGCGCCGCCGCCACTCCGCCAGGCGTCGATGTTCCCAGCAACTCCCAGATCACCTCGGTGCCGCGGGTGATCAACAGCGAGAGGAGGAGAAACCCGACCACGCCCCACAGATTGCGGCGCACCAGTTCAAAACTTGCCCGCAGCGCGCGCAGCGGACCCACCCGGCTCATCACAATCGCCTCGTTGGCGAAACCAACGTAAATCTGCACCCAGATGATCACGACCAGGATCAGGCTGAACGCCAGCACGCCCAGCGCTTCGTTAACTGCCATCAGGAGCGCCGCCACAAGGGTGAACGGCACGCCGATCAACACAAAGGCTGCCGCCAGGATCGCCATCACGCCAAGTACTGCGGCGCCAATGCGCACCATCGCGCGCCACAGGTCGCGCTGCCATGCCGGTTCACTGCGCACCGCAGCGCCAACCAGCGTCAGGAACAGCACCCCAATGGGAAAGACGACCAGATTGATCATCGCAAACGTCAGCATCGCCGCCGGTACGCTGGCAATCGTGATCACCGCGCCGGCGCCGCTGGTCGCCAGCGCACCCGGCGCAAAACGCGGGACAATGAACCGCGGCATGACATTCATCAGCGCCAGCGCCTGGCGCAGGTCGGTCTGGCCCAGTTCCGCCAGCAGCGCGCTCATCTGGCTCTGCGCCTCGCCATTCGTCTCTGCCGAGGCGCCAGCCAGCCTGGCAAGGAAACTATCGAAGCGATCAAATAATGGCGCAAACGAAACCGGCGCCGTCAGCAGCAACGCCAGATTGAACGCAAACACCAGCAGCAGCGCAGCCGGCCTTCGGTGGATAGCGCGATACCCTTCGCTTAGCGTGTCGATAATCGAGGCAGGTTGCTGCATACTGATGCTCTAAACGTGTTCCAGACAACCTCCGTATTATACCATATGTCGCTGGCGGTCGGGGATGACCTGAACACATGTTTTATAGAGCGCAAAGAAAACGGAGCAAACGAGGCAAGAGCCGAGAGGCGCGAGGAGGCGGGTTGAAGGTGCGAAGGTGCGAAGGTGGCAGGGTGAAGGTGGCATTGCCCCTTCGTGCGCCTTCGTGTCCTTGGTGGAGAGCAGCGGCTCGAGGGGCGGAGCAGGTGCGAAGGTGGAAGGTGGAAGGTGGAAAGGTGAACGTGCGAAGGGTGAAGGTGGCAGGGTGAAGGTGGCATTGCCCCTTCGTGCCGTTCGTGTCCTTGGTGGAGAGCAGCGGCGCGAGGGGCGGGGCAGGGGCGAAGGTGTGAAGGTGCGAAGGCGGCTCTAACTTCTAACTCCTAACTTCTAACTCCTAATTCCTAACCCTCGGTTCTCACAAAATCGTCAACGGTGTTATAATAGAAGGGCTTTATCCCATCAGAAAGCCTTCAAATGGCAATTTCCACGGTGTCGGATCAGGTCGTTTTCACGCCAGAGGCGCTTGCCGCATTCACGGTTCCCGGCGCGACGGAACGCTGGAATGCCGTCCAGGAGCGGGTGCAGCCGGTGCTGGCGGCATTTGCTGCCCGCCTGAGCGCCGAAGCGACCCGGCGGTTCCCGCGTATCTGGAGCCTGTACGAGATCAGTTACCGCACGCAACGCTATGTCAACCGCGGGCGCGGCGTGCGCGATCCCATCGACGATTACTACCTGGCAATTGACCGTCCGCCGCGTGGCGCCGGGGTCTACCTGGCGGTCAGCGGCGCCGAACGCCTGATCCTGGTTGCGCTTCAGGTTGCGCGCCGCCGCAAAGAAGACCTGGCGCGCGTGTGGGAGGAATCGCGCGCACTCTGGTTGCCGCTGGCGGAACGCATGAATGAAGTCCGCTTCGCTACCCGGGAGCAGACGAGCGAACCGGCGGCATTCTGGCTTGATCGCTACCTGGCAAACCGCCTGGCATCGTCGCTCCTGGCAGGGTTCGCCTACCGCTGGGACGATCCGCAGGTCTTCCAACCCGCATTCATCGAGCGCCTGATTGAGGACGCGCTGGCGCTGCTGCCGCTCAACGAGGCGTTGATGGAGCGCGCCGAGGCGCGCGATCCAACTGGCGTCGCCTGGTTGCGCGAACAGCGCGTCGCCTACCTGATGGCGGAAGAGCCGCCGATTGACGCCATTGTCGAGCGTATTCGCGGACGTGGATTGACGCTTTCTGAACGGATCATTCGCGCCTATCACATCGCGCTGCGCACCCGGCCGCTTGTCATTCTGCCAGGCGTCTCCGGGACCGGCAAGACCCGCCTGACCCGCCTGTACGCCGATGCGCTGGTTGGCGAACATCTGGCGCCCGGGCAGGAGAACGAGCGTTACCTGCTGGTGGCGGTGCAACCCGACTGGCACAGCGCGCGCGATCTGCTTGGATACTACAACGCAATCACGGGGAAATACCATCCAACGCCGTTTCTGCGCTTCCTGCAACGCGCCGCCGCCGATCCAACCGCGCGCTATTTCGTCTGTCTCGACGAAATGAACCTGGCGCGCCCGGAGTACTACCTGGCGCCGATCCTGTCGGCAATGGAGACCGACGACCGCCTGATCGATCTCGGCGCTCCTGCTACAACCGTCGAGACGGTGACCGGCGAGGTTCTGCCGAATCCCTTGCGCCTGCCGCAGAATGTCGTGATCATCGGTACGGTCAATGTTGATGAAAGCGCGCACGCCCTTTCCGATAAACTGCTCGACCGCGCGAATGTGATTGAACTGACCGATGTCGATCTGGAAGGATTTCGTGCTGCGTACCCTGGCGCGATCAACGACGCCGTCTGGAGCGTGATCGTTCAGGTTCACAGCATCGTCGCACGCGCGGGGCAACCGTTCGGGTACCGCGTTCTGAGCGAAATGCTGCGGTATATCGAACAGTCACACGGGATACTGACGCCGCAGCAGGCGCTGGATTTCCAGATCAAGCAGAAGGTGCTGCCCAAACTGCGCGGCGATGATGCGCCGCGGTTGCGGCGCGCGTTGACCGAACTGCTGGAACTGCTGCTTGGCGCGCCTCAAAGCGCCTGGAAACGCGCCGCGCAGGTGGCGCCCGAAGCCGTTGCCGCCGCACCTTTCCCCGAATCGGCGGAGAAAGTGCGGCGCATGCTCGAACGCCTCGATGTCGATGGGTTTACCGATTTCTATGGCTGACGTCTGCGGCATAGCATATCAGGCGGCATTCTGTTCGATTGCTGCAACCCATTGCGGGTCAAGCGTCGAGAAGGTTGGGCGGTCAGGAACGAAGCGCACCCGCACCGTATGGTGTTGTTGAAGCCGGTGATAGAGCGTCTCGCTGATGCACTGCGCCTGCCTGAACCGTGTGCTCTGGCTCTTCGCATCGGTCGCTGTCAGTTCCCAGGCGACGAGATACGGCTCGCCTTCGTACTGCTGTTCCTGCCAGACATCGAGGATCGGCGCGTCGGCGACGGCGTGCGCCATGCGCAGCGCCTGCGAAAAACGATGCTCCTGTATCCCCTCGACGATGAGTTTCAGTCCTACACTCGCAAACATCAACGGCAACAACAACGCCACCAACGAACGAAGGAGCATGCCCAGGACAAACGGCGCAGTATTCGACAGATCGAGTTCCCAGAGCGAGAACATCTCTGTGCACGCGACCGCCATCACTGTTAAGCCAAAAATCAGCACGAACACGCCGATGATGGTCGTCGGGTTGACAACGTGCGCTGCGCCGGTTCTCTTTCCCGACTCTCCGGCGAGGCGCAGTTGCTCCTTCCTGGTCAGCGTGCTGCGTTTCGGGTATGATGAGACAATGGACGGTCCCTGAAACATCTCGAACATCTTCAACCCCTGGCGCGCAACCTTGTTCTGCGGGTTGATCGCCAGAACACGCTCCAGGCATTCGCGCTGCTGTTCAGGAGTCTCAGCGATGGCGGTCATCCAGAGCCATGCCTGTTCGTTCTGCGGGTTGAGCCGCAGCGCCTGGGTGAGAAGGGTGCGTCCGCGCTCCTTGTCGCCGGAGCGTATCGCGGCAATGGCGTCGTTCACCGTTCGGTCGGCATTGGGCGGCGTGATGGGCGACATAGCAACCTCCGACGGCAGATAACATCGTGCGGACGCCGGTGGCAGCGTCCAGATTCGATTATACTCGCCGTCATGTACGATAAAAAGTCCAGTATGATTGCAACCAAGCAACAACGTTGCGACAATAAGGAGAAGAGAGATGTCCCTGACTGCGCTTTCGCCGCTCGATGGACGCTACCGCGCTGATGTCGCCGACCTCGAGGCATATTTCAGCGAGGCGGCGCTGTTTCGCTATCGGGTGCGCGTCGAGGTGGAGTATCTGCTGTTTCTGACGCGCGCGCGCGATGTCGCGTTCGTGCCGAAACTCGACCCGCGCGCCGCAGCCGCGTTGCGCGATCTCTACCGCTCGTTCTCCGCCAGCGACGCCGAGGCGATCGCGGCGTGGGATCGCAAAGTCAACCACGATGTCAAAGCGGTCGAATACTGGCTGCGTGAACGGCTTGACGCGCTCGGTCTCGGCGCCTGGAAAGAAGCGGTGCATTTTGCGCTGACGTCGGAAGATGTCAACAACCTCGCATACGCGCTCATGACCCGCGAAGCGCGCGACCTGACGCTCATGCCAGCGGTTGGCGCGATCATCGTGGCGCTGCGCGACCTGGCCCTCACTGAAGCTGAGACGCCGATGCTGGCGCGCACCCACGGGCAACCCGCCACGCCGACGACCTTTGGCAAGGAGATGGCAGTGTTCGCCGCGCGTCTCCAGCGAGCGCACGAACAGGCGTCCGGCATCCGGCTCACCGGCAAACTGAATGGCGCCACCGGCACGTTCGCCGCGCATGTCGCAGCGTTGCCGCAGGTGGACTGGATTGCGTTCAGTCGCGGGTTCATCCGGTTCCTCGACCTGGAGCCAGTCCTGTTGACCACGCAGATCGAGCCGCACGACACGCTCGCGGAATTGTGCGACGCGTTGCGACGGCTCAACACCGTCTTGATCGACCTCTGCCAGGATATGTGGCGCTATATCAGCGACGGCTACCTGGTGCAGATCGCGCGCCCCGGCGAGGTCGGTTCGTCCACCATGCCGCACAAGGTCAACCCGATTGATTTTGAGAACGCGGAAGGCAACCTGGGACTGGCAAACGCATTACTGGAGCACTTCAGCCGCAAGTTGCCGGTCTCGCGCCTGCAACGCGACCTGACCGACAGTACGGTGCTGCGGAACCTTGGCGTGGCGTTTGGCTACTGTCTGCTCGGCTACCGGCGCGTCAGCAAGGGGTTGAGCAAGATCGCCGTTGACCGGGGACGTCTGCTCGACGATCTGCGCCGTCACCCGGAGGTGCTTGCGGAAGCGGTGCAGACGATCCTGCGCCGCGCCGGGTATCCTGAGCCGTATGAGGCGCTCAAGCGCCTGACGCGCGGGCGGGCGCTGACGATGGAGACGCTGCACGCCTTTATCGACGATCTCGACATTGCGCCGGAGGTGAAAGACGAACTGCGCGCTCTGACGCCAGAAACCTACACCGGACTGGCTGAGCGCTTGGCGCGGATGGTGTGAGCCAGGGGTCAGGGAACCAGGACTTTACAAAATAGTACCCAAACCGATCAATTTCCGGTACCGTCAGGCGCTTGACCTCCGCCGATCTTCCATAGTATGCTTGCGCAGGGTAGATGAATCGTTGTTCATTTGCGATCCCTGCTATGACTGGCGCGCGATCTGATGTTGCCGGACAAACTGACCAGAATATCCTGCTGATCCGTCTTGCGGACGAGATCTATGCCTTGCCGTCAGCCCATGTGCGCGAAGTCGGGCGATACCGGGCATTCACCCGCGTTCCCGGCGCTCCGCCTACGCTGCCCGGCATTATCAGTCAGCGCGGCGTCATTCTGCCGGTCATCGACCTGCGTCTCGTGCTCGGCATGCCGACGGTTGAGACCACCCGCTCGACCCGTCTGGTGACCGTTGCCTATGACGATATCGATATGGCGCTGCTCGTCGACGCGGTGATCGATCTGGCAGCATTGCCGTCAGACGCTTTCGGGCAACCGCCAGCCGGTCTCGATCCGGCGCGCGCCCGGTTTCTCCGCGCCGTTGCACTCCACGAAGACCAGACCGTCGCGCTGCTCGATGTCGGAGAGATTGTCGCGGCGCTGCGGGAGGCGTAGGAGAGGCGCGAGATGCGCGGCGCGGTTGCACGCAGAGACGTTGCACCGCAACGGCTCCGGGTGAGAGGCGAGGTTGCACGTAGAGACGTTGCATCGCAACGGCTCGGGCGCGAGGCGTGAGGCACGAGGTGCGAGGCAAGAGATGCGAGATGCGAGACGAGAGGTAAGAGATGCAAGGCGAGAGGCGAGAAGCGAGAGGCAAGAGGCAAGAGGCAAGAGGCAAGAGGGTTTGCAGGTGGAAGGTTGCAAGTGTGAAGGTAGTGCGTTGAACGTTGAATGCGATGCCCTGAGCCTGCGAAGGGTCGAACGTTGAATGTGGGGAGGCGGAAGTCGGCTCTAACTTCTAACTTCTAACTCCTAATTCCTAATCCTTGGTTCTCAGTTCTCAGTTCTCAGTTCTCAGTTCTCAGTTCTCAGTTCTCAGTTCTCAGTTCTCAGTTCTC
>DAOTWI010000155.1:0-7649 GCA_034436075.1 Roseiflexus sp. | reverse complement strand
CGCCTGCCGGCCCCACGTCGATCCGCGCCACGTAGGGGCAGGTCCCTGCGCCTGCCGGCCCCACGTCGATCCGCGCCGGTGTAGGGGCAGGTCCCCTGTGCCTGCCCACCCCGTGCCTGCCCCGCATCAGTTGACCCCTCTAGAGAGTGTCCCAGAAGGTTGATACAAAGGAGCGAAAAGGCACAGGAGCGTCGTTATTAATTACGAGACTTGGTGTCTGCGCATCTTTACATTAACCTTTTTGAGAGGCTATTGAGAACGATGAAGATCCTCGAAAGCGACTATTGGAGCGCACTGTTCCGCAGCGTTCTTGATCTGCGCGGGCAGGTTGCTCTGCCTCGCCTTCACACGGTGCGTCGTCGGCGACGGGTTACACAGCGTTCTCAACCCGCGCGGGCAGGTTTCCGCCAACGAGAAACTGACGATCGCCGCCATCGCGGATCTCCGCTGCACGACGAGCGGACGTCAGAATCCACGCCTGCGTTCCCGGTCTATCGCGGCGAGTTGCCCGCCCGCCTCAACCCGCTGAACCCGCGCCACTACCTGCTGCTGGCGTACTGGATCTTCTGTCGGCCCACAGCGCTGAAGTATTACCTCTACCGGGCTGCGCCGGAGGTCTATCGCAACCCCCGCAGCGGTTGGGACAATCTCTGGGTGATGCTGCGCATTCCTGCCTACCACTTCCCAGTGCTGATGGCGCCGGTTTTTGAGCGCAATGCTGACGGTCATTATCACGCTTCTCGTCGGTTGGATGCCGGGCGCGCCGGTTGACTGGCTCAGATCCGCGTTTGGTGCGGCGTTATTCGCTACATTCATAAGCGCGGTGCTTGGCGTGGCGGGTGGTGTGGCATTCGGTGCGGCGGCCGGTGTGGCGCACGGTGTAGTGGCTGGTGTGGCAAGTGGCGTGGCGGTCGGTATGACAGTCGTGGCGTTCAATATGGGGGGCAGTATAGCAGCTGGCGTGGCGGGTGGCATGGCAGCCGGTGTGGCGTTCAGAGCGGCAAGTGGCGTGGCAAGCGGTGAAGTGCGCTCTCTGCTGATCGGTTTGACGATCCTTGGGGCGATCAATGCGGTTCGCTACCTGGACGCAGCAGTCTACGCAGCAGGCATTGTGGCGTTCGGCGCCGGGGCGCTCCGGCTGCCGTTCTATCTCGTCTATCTGCTGCTGGCGCTCTTCAGTCGCTCGGAGCGGCGCCATCCCCTGTCCTGGGACGAACTGCATGTGCTGCCGCCGCCAGGGGCAGAGACGTTCCTGTTGCAGCAACTTCAGCGCAATGAACGGAAGGGATTGGACCTTCTCGCCGATGTGACGCGCAATCCCTTCCAGCGCCGTGTGGTGCGGTCCGTGCTGCAGCGCTATCTCCACGACCATCCGCAGCCGCTGCGCTTCCTCTTCCGGCTGCTGAACACCCCGTCGCTTCATACGTTTGTGGTCGTACCGCTCCAGAAAGGCGACTGGGAGAACAGTCGTTCGGTACGCCAGGCGCTGCTGGCAGAACTGGGCAAACCGTCGCCCGACAACCCGCAAACGCCGTTGATTCGCTTCGCCAGGTTGCTCTTCTGGTTGCTGGAGCAACGTGAAGCGATCGAGAATGACGCCGCTCCTTTCGATCTCGCCCAATGGCGCGAGGTCTACCTGGGCGTGCAGGACTATCCCGGCGGCGCGGAGATCGTCCACGCCTTCACCTGGATGGAGCGCTTTCTGGCATATCGCAGAATTGTCGACCTGACAGAAGCCAGTGCGTCCGTGGCGCTCCCGCCAGTTGCGGAACGGATCCGTCCGACGGTCGGAGTGGCGCTGGCGCGGCTCGATGCGGTTGGGCGGGAAATCGCCGTTTCTATGACAATAACCAACGACGCAGACCAGCGGGCTGTGCTGTCGCGGGCTGCCGATGCGCTCACGGAGTTGGACCGGTACGTGACGGACGACGTCCCGCCGCCGGAGCGGTATCTGTTGCGGCGCATCATTCGCCAGTGGCAGGCGTTGATCATTGCCGTGGACGGCTACCTGATGTAAGATCAACCTGCGGATTGCCGTCAAGCCAGGTGTAGAGTTTTTCGACAAACCCCTATATTGCATCGCCCACTTCAGGCATCGTGACGCCCCAACTCCCCCTTCTCCCACGAGGGGAGAAGGGGGCAGGGGGGATGAGGGGAAAAAGGCATCGGGACGCAGAAAACACCCCTCGCACCCCAAGAACTCTACACCTCTGATAGGAAGAACAACCTAAAACCTGGACAAACACGCTTGCACCTGTGGAGCGTTTGGCGCTGGCTTCGACAGGCTCAGCCAGCGCCGATCACAAGATTGCCCAACATCTAGTTGATCTTCTGAGGGGCGCCCCTCCGGTGAAGGTCCCCGCCGGTGTAGGGGCAGGTCCCCGTGCCTGCCCTCCAGCGGGCGCCACCGACCGCAGGCACTAACGCGGAGGGGCAACCCCTGTGGTTGCCCCTCCGCCGGGCGTTCACAGGGGGTTGCCCCTCCGCCGCGCGCCCACGAGAGGCGCCCCTCCGCCGGGCGCCCATAGGAGAGCGCGTGCACTATTTCTTTCACGAAAACGACCATCCCTCGTAGGTACGTTCCCTGGCAAGAAGTCGTAGCATAGCCCGCCACGCCGTGCCCCACTCCTCAGTTACAGCATATTTGTTCTTATGCTACTATATACCTCACTGGCATGTCTGCCAGAGACATGCTTGCGACGTTGGAATCGAGAATAGCATGAGCACCATCGAACCCATGCACTACACGGCGCTGCTGGGCGAGCTGAAACAGCGCATCCGTGCGGCTCAATATGAGGCGCTGCGTGCCGTGAACGAACAGCTCATCGCCCTGTACTGGGATATTGGTCGGCTGATTGTCGAGCGCCAGGAGGGCGCCAGCTGGGGTCGCTCCATCGTTGAGCAACTCGCCCGCGATCGTCAGGCGGAGTTTCCTGGACTGGGCGGTTTTTCGGCGGCAAACCTCTGGCGGATGCGCCGTTTCTATGAAACCTACGCGAGCGATGAGAAACTCGCACCATTGGTGCGAGAATTTGGATGGTCGCATAATCTGGTCATCCTGGAGAAGTGCAACGACTCGCTGGAGCGCGAGTTCTATGAACGGCGCCCCGCGCCTGAGCAGGTTGCGAAGCTGCTGGAGGGGGTTTAGCCTGGGCGGATGCCCATCGGCCTGTAGCCGCACGGTCAGCGACGCTCGTTCGGCACAGTAACCAGCTACATGTACAGTTATGTTCACGACTGGCATCCAGAGGCTCGAGCCCGGATGCCGGTCATTCATCGTACCAGCCGACGATCTGTGCGCAACGCTCAACGCGGGCCGTGCGATGGAAGCGTCGCAGGCACCTCGGGCAGAGTTCGGTCGGCGATCCCGGCGCCGGCGCTGATCTCGTCGGCGAAGAAATGGTTGGCGGCCTTGAGAGACGTGGGGCTATCGCGACCGGCGCCACTGCCTGGGGCTCAACCGCATCACATTCGAACTGTATCTCACTGGCGGCTGTTGTCAGATCCTGCTCAGCCTAATAACAGATGACATCGATGGCAGAACGATGAGGCAACATGCAAGCCACCACCATCTTGACATGTCTCGAGTCTGGTGTCCCCATGAGGTCTCGTCAGGCATTTTCTCTTGTAGAGCGAGCAGACACCTAAAGGAAGAGCCATCGTGGTTGAAGACGTTCCTCAACTAAAGCCACCTGAAACTGAATCAGGAACCTACGATGAGCTTGTGTTGCGCTGCTATACGCCTGTCTATCGTTACCTCTTTCAACTCATACGAGATGCTGAGGTGGCAGCTGACTTGACTCAAGACGTGTTCATGAAATCATATGCCGGCTTTTCAGACCGTCCTGCCGGCTCTCCACTCAATGCCTGGATTTTTCGTATTGCCACCAATGAGGCCCGTCAGTTCTTTCGGCGCCAACGTCGCATTACCTGGCTACCGTGGAGCGATTGGGAAACGGATGGCTCACAAGATGATGTATCAAATGATGTTGTCGAGCGGAACAGCATCGAACAGGCTTTGCGCCGCTTATCACCGCAAGGGCGTGCATGTCTTCTGCTCCACGCCTGGGCCGGACTGACCTGTAAAGATATAGCGGTCATTTTAGGAAAATCGGAATCGGCCACGAAGAAGATTCTGCTTCGAGCGCGGCAACAGTTTCGTGATCGATACAATGAAGGGAAGGAGTGAGTCATGCGGTGCCAGCAGGTTCAGCGCCACTTGCCTCTTTACACCCGCCATGAACTTCCAGACACAGTACATGGAGCAATTGCCAGGCACCTGGATGCCTGTAACGTCTGCTGTAGCTTTTTGGAGCGGGAACAGGAGATGGATCGAGCGCTGACTCAGTACGTCAATACCGCTGAACCGGTCATTGTGGGGCAAGCACAAGTACAACCCAACTATACCTTATCACGGCCGCGATTGCACCTTCTATCTACCGTCGGCATGCTATTTCTGATACTTTTCCTTATGGCTGGAGGGGTTGCTGCAGCAGTTCAATATGTAGTCTATGAGTATCCACAGCGGTACGCAGCATTCAATGAAGTTCAAAGCAAAGTCTCATTTACCCTCTTCACAACGCAGGTTGCGAAGGTGGAATACATTCAGTTCCTCGATGCGCCAGTTCAACCCGGGGTATTCGTCACATACCTCCTTCCTGATGGTCGTCGTTTCAGTGTGATGCAGCAACCGGTATTATTGCCAGAGTACCACATGGATGAATCTTCAATAATCAATAAAGATGTGGACATTGGCGATGGGGGTATCCTCTATCTCGCAGTATACACATTTGCAAACCCAGAAGAAGCCCCCGCTAAACTTCCAAGTCTAGTCTGGCGAGACCAGGGAACGGAACTGATATTTCAGGTCAACCCCTCGTATCCTATGAGCGCGGAAGAAATCGTCTCGATTGCGCAGACGTTCACTCCACTGCCACAAAGCCGTTGACACACGGCCAAGTCGCTAACGCAGGTCACGCTGTTGCCACAATACCACGTTGATGATACAGTCGCTGTAACCTCTGGGACATCTCCACCGCGAGACGGAAAGATAATTGGCAGCCTATTCGAGTAATTCACGCGATGCGTACGCGTCAGCGCACAGGCATACTGACCCTATTCCTCGCTGCGACGTTCAGCTCTATTTGTCACTGACCGTCGTCGGTTGAGGCGCCGCCCGCCAGCGTTCCGGTTCGTGCTCACGCGCCTGTGGCGCTCATCACTCCGGCGCGTCGGGTCGCTCGTGAGTGAGCCGACGCCGATGTCCAGCAACGCGCCCTCCGTCGCCAATGCGAGGCCCTGGGCACGTGAGATTCCCCTTCCGCCGCTGAGTCCCTCGACACACGGACCGGCGCTTTCCGCATCGGTCCGGTGTGTTGCGCTGAAGCAACCGATGAATGACAGCCTCGCCGATCTTCTACTTCGTGGTGGCGGTGAAGCACCGGCCGCGAGACGTTCTGGTTGCGACGCTCGTCGACCAGTGTCACCTCCTGGCGCCCGCCGGGTCGTCTGCCAACCGGCTGCTGCAACGCACGCTGGGTGTTTCCGTTGTTGTTGATTCCTGGGTCTTCCCGCCGGGCAACCCGGTGCGGTCATCGCTCGTTAGCTACGCTCACCTGATCGCCGGTTGGTATGCGCGCACGCGCTACGCCGCTGCTCGCGCCATACAATGAGCCGGCATGGGCTGCAACTCTCCTCGGGACAGACCAGGCACTGCGCGAGCAATATGCAATCCCGCTCTGGCAGGAGGAACGTATGGAGTACGACCAGGATATCATGGCTCTGCGATCGTCCCTCGTGAAGAGACTTTCGCTGCCGCCTTTCCGGCCGGGCGAGCGCTGACCATCGAGGCGGCCACGGCTGATGCGCTGGAATGGCTTACGGCGAAACACCCGCTCACCCTCCCCATCCCCTACCCACAAGATCCCCACCACAATCCCCATCTACCCCTCTTGAACGAAACACATGTTCAATGTAGACTCAGCACAGCGCAAGGGAAAGATATGATAAGGAGCGAACAACAGGGGCAGCGCAAGTCGGGGGAAAACTGAAGATGCCAGAACATATGAACTATATCTGGTAGTATGGCGAGAGCGCGTGCACTATTTCTTTCACGAAAACGACCATCCCTCGTAGGCATGTGCCGTGGCGGAAGGTGGCGGCATAGCGTACCCTGTTCAGCCAGAGAGCAACACACCCATTCGTGTGCTACAATATCTACAGGCGACTCACGCCGGGAGGTAAACCGCGATGACGATGTATGTGCTGATTGAGAACAAGCCGGAGGGCAAGGTCACCGCCTCGCTGATCGGCTGGCCCGACATCACAGCCCAGGGCGGCACAGAGGCAGAGGCTGTGAGTGCACTCCGCCGGTCGTTTACTGCGCATCTCCGTGATGCGAAAGTCATCCCCCTTGAGCTTGGGGTAGAGCGACCGTGGCTCCAAAGCGCCGGAATGTTCAAGGATGACCCTTTTGCCGACGAACTCGACGCAGTGATTGCCGAGTATCGGCGTGAGCGCGACGTCGAAGACGCGTCCGAAGCAACACAGGATCACGCTGCGTGACGCTCTACGTCCTCGACACCGACCACATCTCGCTTCAGCAGCGTGCTCATCCGACTGTGCTGCAGCGTCTCCAGGCGCTCGGTGACGCTGACAGCGTTGCGGTGACGGTGATCACCGTTGAGGAGCAGATACGCGGAAGATTAGAGATCATCCGCCGGCACAGCGTGTCGCCGCCTCAAGTGGCCGCATACGTGGCATTCCAGCAGACGCTACGCTACTTCGCCGCCTGGCAGGTGCTCGATTTCACCCAGGTGGTCTTTGAGCAGTTCTCGGCACTGCGGCAGCAGCGCATCCGTATCGGCGCTCAGGATCTGCGCATCGCCGCCATCACCCTCGCCAACGCCGCCACTCTGGTGACACGCAACACGCGCGACTTTTCCCAGGTGCCCGACCTGGTGATCGAGGACTGGTCAGCCAGGTAGGCCGCTCGCAGATGAACGTGAACGTATCGCCCTGGTGATACGCCAGCGCCTACGCTCCCTCAATCCGAAACTCCCCCCGCCCGTGCACCTCTTCCAGCTCGTCCATCCCCTCGAAGCTGAAGCTGGCCCTATCCTCGCCCTCGATCCGGCCATCGATGTCGCCCTGCTGCAGCCCGACGTGATAACTGCCGCTGATGCGGTTGCTGCTCTGTGCCAACTCCACGTACGGTTCAACCTCCATCTGCACGTCGTCGTCGTTGAAGTCCGGGCTGGACACGATGCGCCACGTGCCAGTCACGTTCATTGCAGCACCTCCAGGTGGCCATCGTCGCTCAACTTGAAGGGAATACGATGTTCGGTAGAGACACAGTGCAGCGCAAGGGAAAGCGGAGGTGGTGCAGCGGGAAGCAAGGGATCAAATTCAAAAATCTCAGGTAAATATACAGTATGGCGAGGGCGCGCCACCATCGAACCCACCCAAGATGGTAGGGGCAGGTCCCCGTGCATGCCCTCCATCGCGCAGGCACTAACGCGGGGGCAACCACAGGGGGTTGCCCCTCCGCCACGCACCCACGAGAGGCGCCCCTCCGGTGAATGCCCGTGCCTCGTAGGGGCAGGTCCCCGTGCATGCCCTCCATCGCGCAGGCACTAACGCGGGGGCAA
>DAOTWI010000154.1:0-2493 GCA_034436075.1 Roseiflexus sp. | reverse complement strand
GTTCGACCACTGACGCCTGCGCGTGAGTCGTCCGCACTGTCCCGGCTGGCGGCGCTCATCCCGTCGCCGGTGATCCTCTCGTTGCGCAATGCGCTCCGGCGGCGAATGCGGCTGGCGCTGACGTTGACGACGTTGACCCTGGCGACGGCGATTGTTGTTTCGGTGCTGAGCGTGCGCCGTTCGCTGTTTGAAACATTCGATACGATTCAGGCGACCTCCCGGCACGACGTGCTGGTGACGCTGGTTCGCCCGTATCGTGTCGCGCAGATCGAACATCTTGCGCGGCAGACGCCCGGCGTGGCGTATGCCGAAAGCTGGAGCAACGCGACAGCCTACCGCCTGCGCCCCGATGGGAGTGAAGGACCACTGATCGGCATCATCGCGCCGCCGGTCGAGAGTGCGCTCTTTACGCCGGAAGTAGTCGAGGGGCGCTGGCTGCTGCCAGGCGAGGATCACGCACTGGTCATTAACGCCGATGTGCGCCGCTTCGAGCCGGACCTGCGCGTCGGGCAGAGCGTGGTGCTGAAGATCGGCAACCGCGAGACGGAGTGGACAATTGTTGGCGTCACGCGGGGGTTGCTTGGCGTGCCCTTCATGTACGCCAGCCAGCCGTATCTGGCGCAGATGACCGGCGCCGTCGGGCAGACGCGCGAGATCCGGGTGGTTGCCGTGGCGAACGATCCTGGCACACAACAGCAGGTGGCGACGGCATTGCGGGATACGCTGGAAAAGGCGGGAATAAGCGTCGCCGTTGTCCAGACCCGCACCGAAGAACGCGAACAGGCGGCCACATTGATCAATATTATCGTCTTGTTCCTGCTCACCATGGCTGTGCTGCTGGCAGCCATCGGCGGGTTAGGGTTGACCGGCACATTGAGCCTGAATGTCATCGAGCGCACCCGCGAAATCGGCGTGATGCGCGCGATCGGCGCTTCGAATGATGCGCTGTACCGCATTGTCGCTGGCGAGGGCATGGCGATCAGCCTGGCGAGCGCCCTCATGGGTATTGCGCTTGCGCTGCCGCTCGGTTACCTGTTGAGCAACGCTGTGGGGCTGGCATTTCTCCAGGTTCCGTTGATCTACCACTTTGCGCTGGACGGCGCCGCGATCTGGCTGGCAGCAGCAGCAGGGATCGGCATTGCCGCCAGTCTGCTGCCGGCGCGCGCCGCGATCGGCTTGACGGTGCGCGACACGCTGGCGTATGATGGATGAGGCAAGAGGCGAGAGGCAAGAGGGGGTTGAAGGTTACAGGTGCGAAGGTTGCAGGTGTTGCACGTTGCACGTTGCACGTTGAACGTGGGAAGGGTGAAGACGCCCCCGACCCTTGAGGTCTTCGCCGGGGATCGCGAGATGAGACGGAATCTCGCTTGTGGAATGGTCCCCGCGCCCGGCGCGCACGAATGAACCTCAAGGGTCTTGGGGTGGACGCCCCTGACCCTTGAGGTCTTTGCCATGGATCGCGGGCTGCAACGGAACCTCACCGGCGGAATGGTTCTCGACACAAGGGCGGATGGCTTATAGGAAGATCAACCAGACATTGAACACTCTTGCCCGCGTCGACCATCTCACGGTTGGCGTTGGCTTCGACAGGCTCAGCCAACGCCAACCGCAGGTGCAGGCGCGATTGTCCCGGTTTTGTTTGATCTCCCTATCAGACAAGCCCTCACGTCGCATCGCCTATGTGAGGCATCAGGACGACCAGATTTCTCCTTCTCCCCCACCCCCCGCTTACGGAGGGATAGAGGGCGCGGAAGAAGAGCGTAGGGAATAGGGGGAAACAGGTAGTGGAATGCGGAACAGGCACGGAATGCGCCTCTGTGTCCTCCGTGCCTCTGTGGTTCAAACGGCAGGTGCGAAGGGTGTACGACGGTAGACGGGAAGGCTCAGGGTTGCTATGGCGCCCCGGAACCGGAAACTCAGAACCACAGCCTTCAGCGCGCTCTGCGATGCAGTGCGCACATGGTGGCGCGCAACGCTTCCCAGCCGCACGATGATCATCGCGGTCGTCATGATCGTCGGCGCGCTGATCGCCGCTGTGACCGCACAACCTGATACGCCGCTCTGGCAGCAAGGGGCGGTCGTCGGCGCGCTGAGCATTTTGCTGGCGCTGAATCTGCTCCCATCGTCATCGGATGACCGTCCCCATGCGACGCCGCTGGGCAATGTCACAATCTACCTGATCATCGCAAGCGCCCTCTACTTCATTGCGCTCGGTATGAGCAGCGGACCGGCGAGCACGGTCATTGCAACGCTCCTGTTTCTGTTGGTTGGTCAGGCGACGTGGGGGTTGCCCCTGGCGGCGGCGCTCGTCTATGCTGGCGGGATGGCGTCTGGCGTCTGCGCGATGATCGCCGTTCAGGTCGGGCTGGAAGCGGCGCTGCAAAGTGCTGCAAGCCTTGGTTTCGGCATTGTGTTCGTCGTCATGTTCGTCCAGATTTCCCAGCGGTATGAACAACAGACAGAGCAAGCCGAGGCGCAGCGCGCGCGCGCCGA
>DAOTWI010000153.1:0-3511 GCA_034436075.1 Roseiflexus sp. | reverse complement strand
CAGAACAGCACCGACGAGTTTGGCGGCTCATACCCGACGGCGCGGTACACATTCCCCAGGTCGTATGCCACCTTCCCCATCGCGCCGGTCGGGTCGGTGAACGCATGGCGACTGACCGCCGCCTGAACGTTCACGTCGCGGTTGGCGGCGTATGCCCAGGCGAATGCTGCGCCCATGGCAAATCCTGGAAAACTGACCGGCAAGACCTGCCAGTGCCCCATATCGCCCCAGTCGGTAATCAGGTAGCCGATAGCGCCATGCTTCAACCCGTTCTCGGCTGCGTTGCGCAGGTTCCCCAGCGCGTTGTCGGTGCGCCCGGCGATGCTCTGCCACGACGACGTGCCAGGGCAGACGTAGAACGGAATGCCCGCCGCCGCATAGCGGGCGCAGTTGCGGTCGAAGGGATGATCGGCTTCATATCCCCATTCGAGCGCAATGACATCACGCGGCAATTCGCCAATCAGGTCTGGGTGATTGTTGACGATGTCGCCCCAGAACATCATCGTGCGCCCGTGCTGTTTCACAGCGTCATAGAGTTTGAGCAGAAAATCGAGGTAGACCCGCCCGACGCCGCGCTGCGCGCAGGCGTCTTTGCTGCGCCCCTGACCGAGATCGACCGTCTCATCGCAGCCGACATTGAACAGGCGGCTGGAGAAATGCGGCAGCAGTTCATCGTACAGGCTGCGCACCAGGTCGAGGCTGCCCGGATCTTCCGGCGCCAGGCTGAATGGTCCCTGCATCACGCCCCACGGCGCCTGAAACTCGCCGTGGATCTCGGCGAGCGCCGCGTAGCGCGGGTGGATGAGCCAGCGATGCATATGCCCAAACGAGTTCTGGTTGGGCACGAGATCGATGAACCGCTCGGTGCAATACGCATCGAGCGTCATGACCTCTTCGCCGGTCAGCGGCGAGGCGCGCGCCCACACATCGGGGTGGTTGCGGTAGGCGAAGGTATGCTCGGTGTAGAGCTGCACCTGATTGATCTTCCAGCCCGCCAGCATATCAATCAGCATGCACAGGGTTTCCATCGTTGGAACCTTGTCGCGGCTGATATCGATCATCACCCCGCGCGCGGCAAAATCGGGATGGTCATTGATGTACAGGCATGGAAAGGTGCGTCCGGTCTGTTCCACAATCTGGATCAGGGTGCACACGCCATAGAAGATGCCAGCCGGGGTTGGCGCTTCGATAATGATGCCGCCGTCCTTAATGGTCAGAACATACCCCTGCGGATGGCTGGCGCTGCCCGCGGTCACCCGTAGCGTGGCGCCGATCTCTCCCGGAGGACCTTCCGGCGTTGCGGTCAGTTCCCACTCGACGCCAGCGTGGGCGCGCAGCGCACGTTGCAGGCGGCGCGCCGCAAACAGCAGGTCTCCCGGCGCAGCGCCCTGGAGCAGAATGCGCTGCGCCGATGTCGCCACGTACACTCCCGGCAGGAAGGTCAATGACCGTGGCATTGGAAGGAGCGAAAGTTGATCCATACTCCTCCTCCTATGCCAGCGCCGTCATCGGCAGCGGCAGCGACACAGCGCGCCCCTCAGCCGCCGAGATGATGCCTGCTTCCAGCACCTCTTGCGCCATCATCCCAATCTCGGCGCTGCACAGACCGGTGATCGGCTTGCCGGAGCGGATATGACCCAGGAAGTACTCGGCGCTATTGCGCATCCCGACCGGCGGTTCCGGCACGTCGAGGCGCATGCCGTTGCGATGCTCTCGATCCGCAAGCCAGAGTTCTTTGCCATGCTCGCGGATGTGAATGGTTCCCTCACTGCCATAGATCATCGGCTCGTAGCTGGTCATATCGCCAACCTGCGTCCACGACGCGGTAGACGTGCTGATGGCGCGCGCATGCTGCATGACGATCACCGCATTATCTTCCGCTGGCAGATCAGGCTTCCACAGGCGCCCGGTCATTGCCGTGACGCGCGACGGCAACCCAAGCAGCGCGCAGGTCAGCGCCGCGCCGTAGCAGCAGTAATCCATCAGTGCGCCAGCGCCGTTGCGCCGCGGGTCGTAGAGCCATTCGCAGAAGAAGGGCGAACAGCCGAGTTCGCGCGGTCCGATATGGGCAGCGCGATAGTTGACCTGCCAGACCTGCCCAATCCGCCCTTCGGCGATCAGGTTCAGCGCGTGCTGCACCGTGGGCCACCACATAATGGGCCAGTTGACCATCAACTGAACGCCAGCCGCAGCAGCGGCGCCGCGCATGCGCGCCGCATCGGCATACGTCGCCGCCATCGGCTTCTCGACCATGATGTGCAGACCGCGCTCCGCCGCCATTTCGGTCAACTCTGCGCCGCGCAGATTGTCGCTGAAGACATAGACTGCGTCGAGTTTGACCGCATCCAGCATGTCGCTGTAATCATCGAAGACCTGTTCGCACCCCAGCGACCTGATGTGCTCGCGCAGCGCGGGGTTGGGGTCTGCCGCAGCCACCAGCACGCCATCGTCGCAGTTCACCAGGTCCTGGAGATTTCCCCACACGTGGTCGTGGGTCAGCCCCAGCACGCCGACCCGTAGTTTGTCCGCCATTGATGTACTCCTTCTGATCGTCTTGCTGCTGCGTTAGCGTTGTGTGGCGCGCGCCGCCGCGCGCGCATACGGTTCGAGCGCCGCCAGAATGCGCTCGCGGTCCATTGCCGGAATGAAAAAGGCGCGATCATCACGCACAATCCGTCCATCCGCCGCAAACGCCGCCACTTCGTCCTCGTGCATAATCAGGTCTGCCGCCAGCAACCGGCTGTCGCCAAGGTCTGCACCGGCTGCCGACTGCTTCAATTGCGCATCGAGCGCCAGAACCTGATCGCGCGTCAGCGGGTGCGGCGTGGCGACGAGAAAACTGTGCGTGGCGCCAGTGTACCACAGCGTCGTGTGTGGGAAGACGCTCTGAAACGTGTGGATAATGTCGCGGTAGTTGCGTTCCGAAAGGTCGTGGAACGGCAGCCACTGGATAAAGACGCCATCATCGGCGAGGCGATCTTTCACCATCGTGTAGAACTCGAAGGTGAACAGCGCCCAACTGCTGCTGTTGATCGGATGGGTGGCGTCGGCGGTAATGATGTCGTAGCGTTCGGCGCTGCGCAGCAGGTAGTTGCGTCCATCTTCAATCGTGATCTGGAAGCCGGGACGATTGAGGACGCCTCGATTTTCGGCTTCATAGAGGCGCGCTGCCTCAACCTGTTCAGCCACCAGTTCGACGGCGTGGATGCGCGGAATCGGATGGGTTGCCATGGCGCCCGAGGCGATGCCATTGCCGAAGCTGATCATCAGCGCATTCTGCGCATCCGGGCGCAGCAGCGCCGGCAGATGACCGAGGAAATGGAAGGCGCGCATGCTGTGCTTGTCGGTAGGCACCTCATTGCGCCCATTGACGAACGACATTTTGAGCGGCGGGTATGTGACCTCGAACACGGCAACGGTTGCGTCCACCCCCTCACGGTAGTACACCAGTTCCGGGATGACCCCTTCACGGAACCCCAGGTAGACGCCCGGCGGCAGCAGCGCCGCCGCC
>DAOTWI010000152.1:0-13679 GCA_034436075.1 Roseiflexus sp. | reverse complement strand
GCTGTTGCGGGCGCCGCCTCGATATGCTCTATCCGCTTGTCGATTTCATCACCGCTGCAACCCTTGCGCTGCTCTATCTCCAGCATCACCTGAGCATCAGCATGGTCTACAGCGCCGCTGTGGCCGCTGTACTCATCGTGACCGGCGCCATCGACTGGCAGCACCGCCTCATTTATACCCTCCCGACCCTCGGCGCCACCCTGGCGGCCATCATCGTCGCTTTTGCCGTTCCGTTCCATAGCCTGTTGAATGCGCTGGCAGGGCTATTGATCGCTGGTATCTTATTTGTCATTTTTTATCTGCTGGCGCGGTTTCTGTTTCCGGCGCATCGTGCGCCGTTCGGACTGGGTGATGTCTATCTCGGCATGTTCATTGGCGCTGCGCTTGGACTGACCAACCTGCCGGGCGCTCTGCTGTATGGCATGCTCCTTGCTGGCGTCTTCTCAGCGATCCTTGTAGCAGCGCGGCGCATCGGCAAACGCGATGCGCCGCAGTACATTTCTTACGGCACATTCCTGTGCATCGGCGCCCTCATCTACCTGATCATCTGGGGACTCGCCGGTCCGCGTCCCTTTTTATAAAAAAGTTTTCGAGCCCATCTCCCTGTTTGAGTGAACAAATCGTCATTCTACGCGGTTGTGTCATATGATAAGATAAGTAGAGCGTTAATCTGAGCCGATAGAGAACCATCATATGCGACAACGGCTTACGGTGTTGATCGCCGTGATGAGTATCGCCCTGTCTGCGATGCTTGTTCCATCCGCTTCCCATGCCTATGAAGCGGAGCCAGATCCTTTCACCTCTGACCCTTCAGGCGCCATGCGTCCGCCGCCGGGCTACATAAACCACCGTCAACCTGTCACGATCATGCTCGAACTGAGCGACGCGGGCGCGCCAGTGTCTCCAGAGGGCGTTCTCGCGCCACAAGCCGCCGGCTCAGACGTACAAACGCTGCGGCGCCTTCTGGCAGCCTCCAATATTCCGGTTCTCTTCGAGGCGCATACTGCCTATAACGGCATTGCCGTGGCAGCAACGCTCGAACAACTGGTCATGCTCCGCAGTCTGCCGGGCGTGGCAGACATCCACATCATCACGCCCAAAGAACGTTCGACTGCGCGCACCATCTCGTTCATCGGCGCACCACAGTTCTGGAGCGCTTCCGGTCATCTGACCGGCGCCAGCGTGCGCATTGGCATTATCGACAGCGGCATTGACTACACCCACGCCACATTTGGCGGTCCGGGCACGCCAGAGGCATTCCGCAGCAACAATCCGACTATCATCGAGCCTGGAACGTTTCCAACCGAAAAAGTCGCTGCGGGCTACGATTTTGTTGGCGATACGTATGATGCCTCGGGACGGTTTGGGTCGCCGCTTCCTGCGCCCGATCCCGATCCACTCGACTGCGCCGGAGATGGCGCCGACGCAGCCCGCCGTATCAGCGGCGGGCACGGCACGCATGTGGCGGGCATCGCTGCTGGCTATGGCGTTGATCCAGCGGGCAACACATACCGGGGGCTCTATTCCGGCAGCGTCTCGTTCGAGGAGTTTATCGCGGCGCCCGGCGCAGCGCCGGGCGCCACCCTCATCGCCTTGAAAATCTTCGGTTGCCGCGGCACAACGACGTTCCTCACCCGCGCCATCGACTACGCGATCGACCCGAATGGTGACGGCAATACGGATGATCGTCTGGTTGACGTGTTGAACATTTCCCTGGGTTCGCCATTTGGCGGTGACACCGACCCGGACGTGATTGCGGTCAATCGGGCAGTGGAAGCCGGGGTCGTGGTGGTGGTTGCAGCCGGCGACGCCGGGAACACCTTTTATAGCGTCAATTCGCCAGCATCCGCCAGTCGGGCCATCACCGTCGGCGCTTCGGTCGATGCAGAGCGCGATCCATCGCTGCCGCCCGACAGTCTCGATCTGCTGACGTCACGTGGTCCGCAGCGCGCCAGACTGCTCAAACCTGATCTGGTTGCGCCAGGGCTGGCAATCCGCTCGGCTGCCGCAGGATCAGGCACAGCCGCCCAATCCCTCAGCGGAACCTCGATCGCAGCGCCGCACGTGGCAGGCGCAGCAGCCCTTCTGCGCCAGTTGCATCCTTCCTGGACGCCCGATCAGATCAAGGCGGCGCTGATGAATGCGGCTCGCCCGACACGCGATGCGTCCGGCAATCTGTATCCGCCATCGCTCGCAGGGGCTGGCAGGCTCGATGTGGCGCCATTGTTCGCCTACGATCTGCTGGCGTTCGATGCCGATAATCCGTCTGCCGTTACACTGTCGTTTGGCGCGCCATGGGTCAGTCAGCCACAGCAGTTCCAGAAAACGCTGCGGATCACCAACACCGGCAGTCACGCACGCACCTTGCGGCTCGCCCCGGTTATCGCCGCCGAAGAGCAGGGGGTGGTGATCGAAACGCCGCCCGGTCCGTATGAGTTGCGCCCAGGACAAACGATAGATGTTCCAGTTCGTGTCTCTGTCGATCCAGCAGCGCTCGACTTTACCCGCGACGAAACGACGCCGCAGCGACAAACCGGCGTTCCGCCCGTCTTTGAGCGGTACTATATGGCGGAGCACAGCGGCGTCATCGAGATTCGCAGCACGCTGGGAGCGCGTCTGCGCGCAGCACACGCCGGCGACTTCGACAGGGTCACGGTCGTTGTTGATGATCAACTGCTCGAGTCCTCGATCACCCCTGGGCGCACCGGCAGATATTGCCCATTCAGTCCAGGGCGCAAACTGGTGCGGGTGTTCCCGCCGGGCGCGCCGCTGACGTCCCCGCCGCTGGCTGCCGCAGAGTTTGATGTGGCTGATGGGCGCGACTATACGATTGTGGTCTATGGTTCGTGGCGCAATCCGCAGCTGGCGCTGGTCGACGAAATACCTGATCCATCTCTGCCGCGCGACAAGATTATGCTGCATGTCTTCAACGGCAATCCGCTGCGCGACGGTTCAGCCGTTGATGTGTATCTCGACGGCGTCTTGCTGGTCGCCAATTTGCCGGTTGGTTCGGTCAGCGCATTCAGCGTCACGAACCCCGGCAATCATAAAGTACGCTTCTTCCGCGCTGGCAGTTCGCCAGCCACGTCATCATCCGCTGCCAGCAAGGAATTCGTCGCCGGTTCCGGTGAGGTCATCCTGGTCGTCGGCGGCGGCAATGCTTCCTGGCACCTTCGCGGCTTCACCGGTCGCGGGCGGTTGATCAACGAACAGACGACGCGAACCCCCTTCCAGATCGTCCCGAAATCCGCTTCGGAAAGCGCCGCAGCGCAACCAGAACTGGCGATCCTTCCTGACGCAACGACATTCAGCGTTCCACTGCGCAACAGCGGCGCGCGCAATCAACGCCTGTCGCCGCGCGGATCGCAGACGCCGCTGGTGAGCGCCTACGAACTCGACCCCGAAGGTCGCAGCCCGCAAATCGCCGGGCTGGCGCCCAACCTGCGCCCCGCCGATATCCGGTATGTCGGTGTAACGAGCAGCTACCTCGCACGCGGCTGGGAGGGCAACAACACGGTCATCTTCTTCGGACTGGCAGGATACGCCGCCTGGGCGACGCCGAACGAAGTGCAGTACCGCGTCTCCATCAGCACCACCGGTCCTGGCGGATCAGGACCGCCGGACGACATCCCCGAATTCGTGCTGGTCAATACAAGTCTTGGCGCTGTGCTCCCGGTGAGCGGCACAGACGGGTTCACTCGCCCCAACGACGTGTTCCGCGCGATTTTATATCGTGTCGAGCCAGACGGGGCGCTGACAGTGCTGCGCCTGGCTGACTGGAACTTCATCCCGCCCCCTTCGCAGTCCCCATTTCTCGACAGCGCGCCCTTCGATACGTCGGTTATGGCAATGGCGACAACCGCCGGATTCCTGGGACTGTCTCCTGCAACGCCCGTGTTCAGGTACTATGTCGAAACCTATGCACGCGATGCTGGCGGATTTACTGAGCGGATCGACCGTGCACCCGCCAGCGGCGCCATCACCTATGATCTCCGCTCGCCAGCCGTTGCGCCGCTCAATACTTTGCCCGACGCCGGTGTGATCCGCGCTGGACTGCCGACGCCCTTTTTCTTCGGAATCGATGGTGCGCAGATCAGCGGCAGCATCAATCAGGATGCACTGGCATTGCGCCGCACGCAGGATGTGCTCCTGCTCCATCACCACAACCCCATCAGCGCCCAAGCGGAAGTGGTGACGCTGTATAGCAGTCGTCCGGCAGGATCGACGCCGCCTGAGCCTCTCCCTTACCAGATGCACCTGCCGATTGTCACAACGCCATGATGGTCATCGATCAACATACCCGGGCTGGCGGTTGAAACCGCGCCCTGGGCGCGTGCGCGCCGGGCGTTGGCCTGCACCGACGCTGTCCCTCTGCTTTGAGACAATAATTCGACATCGCCCAGTCTAGCCCGCGCAGGCGGGCTTCGCTTCCCGTAGCCCGCGACTTATGGAGTTTGAGAAAATAATCCGGTATTGTCCAGTCTAGCCCGCGCAGGCGGGCTTCGCTTCCCGTAGCCCGCGGTTTATGGAGTTTGAGAAAATAATCCGGTATTGTCCAGTCTAGCCCGCGCAGGCGGGCTTCGCTTCCCGCAGCCCGCGACTTTAGTCGCCGGGCTACAAGGCGGATAGCGGAATAATGACTCAAAAACCATAAGCCGCCGGGCGGGTGAATGTATAACCCACAGCACGGGAGAGATGCAGAGGTAAGAGCAACAGGGATTCCGAAACGGAGCAAACGCCCCTCGCACATGAAAAACGCCGCCTCTGCAAGCAGATGAGGCGACGATCACTAAGACACGCAGGAAAGGGAGAGCAGAGCGCCTTACTACGGCAGCACTTCAACGCACAGTGGCGAAGGCGGTGGGCTCGGAAGCGCGCCGGGAATCTCCTGCACCGTCACAGCCCAGCTGATATTGCATCGAGCAGGGCTTCCGGGCGGCGGCGCCGGCGGCAGAAAGACCCCGCTTATCTGGAGTTGCATGCTCTGCCCGGGCGCCAGGACGACGCTCCCATTCCATGTCGCTGTGGTGCTCGTTGGAAATTCGCAGAGACCCCCCTGCGGACTGCTGCAGGCGCCGATGTTAAATCGGGGCGGATTCAATGGCTCGCCAGTCTCGAACGTATCAATAATATTAAGCACTGTCACACTTATCATTCCCGTATTGAGCACCTCGATCGTCCAGGTTATCGTCTGACCAACCTGAACAGAGGTCGTGGATGCGCTCTTCGTCACCTGGACGCTGGCGTTGGGAATTGGCGTCGGCGTCAGCGTGGGCGTCTCGGTTGGCGTCGGCGTCAGCGTCTCAGTTGGCGTCGGCGTCAGGCTAGGCGTCGGCGTGAACGTTGGCGTGAACGTCGGCGTCGGCGTCAGGCTAGGCGTCGGCGTGAACGTCGGCGTCGGCGTGAACGTCGGCGTCAGGCTGGGCGTTGGCGTCGGCGGAACCGGCGTCGGTGGAACCGGTGTCGGCGGAACCGGCGTATCGGTTGGCTGCGGCGAGGGTGTATGGGTTGGAACCAGCGTTGGTGTATCAGTTGGAACGACTGGCGTGAACGTCGCTGTCGGCGGCAGTGGCGTCGGCGATGGCGGGCGCGGCGTACTGGTCGGTTGTGGAAGGGACGTCGCCGTCGGTTGCTGCTCAGTACGCGGCGTCTCCGTTGGCTGAACAACCGGCGACGCGGTGTTGGTGGTCGTCGGTTGGCTCACCGGCGGTGCAGTTGGCGTATTTGTGACTGGCGCGACCGTCACAACAACCGGCGTACTGGTGGGCAGCGCACCAACCGAACGCGGCGTCACCGTTGGCGGTTCAACAATGAGCACATCGCCAGGGGTTGGCGTCGGCGCATCAGGCGCCGGCGGCACCACCGGCACCGGAGCAGTTGGAACACTGCCAACGATGATGAGCGTTGGCGTCCCCCGCGCCGCGATGCTGGTCGCTGTCGCGCGATCAGCGGCCTCGGCGGCGGCGGCTTCGGGCGGAATAGCGGCAATATCGAGCGGTATCAGCCAGGGGCTATAGTCGGCGCGGTCTTTCGAGAGCAGATTGAGCGCAGTCGCCATATTGCGAGGGACGAGCGCGCGCATGACGACTTCTGCGACGCAGCAGATCGAGAGCAGCGCCAGGAGCAGGGCTGAAGCGATGATCCAGCGAAGCGGTTCAGACTGCCGTCTGCGTTGCGCGTGGGCTGGAGATGGCGTTTGAGTACTCATGGGCGATAGGAAGTGCTATGCTAAATGTGCTGCCGCGCCCAACGTCGCTTTGCGCCCACACTTTGCCGCCGTGGCGCTCAACCAGTTGTCGGGTGATCACCAGACCAAGACCGCTGCCGCGCTCAGGCGAATTGTTACCCTCAACGCGGAAAAAACGGGTAAACAGGCGTTGCATCTGATCGGCAGGAATGCCAGGACCTGTATCAGTCACATCGATCTGCACCATCTGATCATCGCGCTGATGCGCCGTGATCACGACTTCGCCCTGCTGCGTATATCGGCGCGCATTATCGATCACCTGTCCAAGCACAATCAGCAATTGCTCGCGATCGGCGCGCACCGGCGGCAGATCGTCGGGCGTATTCACCGTTAATGCCAGACCTTTGCGCTCGAACGCCTTGCGCATCGGCATAATCACCTCATCGATAACGCGCCGCACGTCCTGGGGTGCAAAATCAGTCTGAAGCGTATTGGCATCGATACTGGCGACCATAATAACATTTTTGACAATATTATTCATCAATTCAACCCGATTCCGCACTGCTTCGAGCAAATTATGCTGTTCACCACTCAATTCACCCACAAGACCGCGAAGCAACAGATCGATATAGCCATAGATCACTGTCAATGGAGAGCGCAGTTCATGTGAAATAGTTGCAATGAAGTCGGTTTTTGCACGATCAACCGCTGCTTCAGCCGAAATATCGTGCAGGACGACCACCTCGCCAATTTGATGACCCTCTCCAGTGATAACCGGCGCACTGCTCAGACGCAACACGCGATCGCCAAAGCGAAAATGATCGCGATGCCCCGCGCCATTTTCGCTGAACACTTCGTGCCGAACATCAACGCGCACCAGAGGAATTTCGCTAAAAGAACGTCGAACGAACTGCCAGTCGTGCATATTCAGCATCTGCTCCGCAGCGCGATTGACAATCACGATGTTCCGCTGACGATCCAGCACTATCACCCCATCGGCAATCGACTCGAGAATAGCGCGTCGTCGCAACGCTTCGCTCTGAACCCTGTCGAAGAGCACCGCATTATAGAGCACGCTGGTCGTCATGTTGGCAATGGCCATTAGCGAAGGTAAGTTGCTGCCATCGAACGCATTGGGTTCACGATGCGCCAGAATCAACAGACCCGCCGGTTCGCCCTGCACCACCAGCGGCGACAGCAGCAGGCTTTGATACCCGGCAACCTGCGTCAGACCGAACGATGCCAGACGCGGCTCTTCATCGGGAGACGCCTGCACAACACGTTGCATTCCGGCAAGTTCACGCACCAGCGGGTCGCTCAGCGGCACCCGAATATGTCGCAGGCTCCGCACCACTCCCGGCAATCCCTCATCGATATGATACCGGAGCGCCCCTTCTTCCGCGATCAACGCCAGCACATCGACATCGGGCAGCAACGACCGCGCTGCGCGTTCAGTCACCTTCAACACCGGCGTGACTTCAATCGCCTGATTGAGGTCGCGGCTGGTGCGATACAACCGCGCCAGGTGCTCGGTCATCTGGTTAAACGCCAGCGCCAGGCGCCCGAACTCATCGGGTGACATCACCGTCGAGCGCGCTTCAAGATCGCCGCTGGTCACCGCTTCAGCCGTCGCCACCAGATTCGCCAGCGGATGTGTGATTCGTCGTGCGATCTGGTACCCCAGAATCACCGACCCGGCCGCCAGCACCATGGCAATCGCAATGACCACGTTCCGGCTCAGGGACAGCTGTTGCACCTGGAAATCACGTGACAGACCAACCGAGAAGTATCCTACCTGGGCATTCGCAATGACCAGCGGGCTGTACGCCAGTTGATACCCGCGCTGACGCAACTCGACCGTAAAAATCGATTGCGCCTGCCCGCTGAGCAACGCTTGCAGCACCTGTGGCGGCATATCGAGCGCATTCAACTCTGCACGCGGCAATAACGTCGTGCTGATCGCCCGTCCCGACAGATCGTACAATGTCGTCACTGCCGCCTGGCTGCTGCGCTCGAGTGAGGCAAGCAGACGATCGCTTTTGACCGCGATCAAAATCCCGCCGACCACCTGATTCTCTTTGCGCACCGGCGCCACCGTATAGAAATACGGCTGAACATCAGGCGCAAAATAGATCAGGTTCGAGAACTTGTCGTTCCCATCGATGGTTCCGCCGGAGATGATCAACCGGACGAAATCCAGGCTCGAGAGGTCAGTGGTCGTGACACGCACGGGCGGATCAGCAGGATTCTCCGAAACGCGCAACCAGTCCACCAGGGTTTTGCCATTGCGATCAAAGGCGATCATGCGATCAAAATCGAGATTGGCGCTTCCGACGCCAAACCGATAATACGGATCGAGCGCACGCATCACCTGATCGTTGTCACCGCTAGCAAACGCATCCGCCACTGCCGGAATATCATTGTTCGCTGGCGCAAACACAACCTGGCGCAGAAACTCCAGATGGTTGCGTTCACGCCGCACAAGTGCATCCGTCGAGTTGCGCGCCACCTGCGCAAGCTGATTCTGGAGACGTTCCTCCCACGAGGCCGCCACCAGACCGACCGCAATCGCCGCGCCAGCCATCATGACAACGAGTGTCAGCGCAAGGTAGGGAAAGATGATTTTGTATCGGATTTGCGAGCGGAAAACCGATACAATCCTGCGCATACTCATCTGCCCTTTACCCAATCAATGCTTTACAAGCGCCCAACTTGACAGGTTTATTATAGCCCTCTACGGCAGATGTATCAAGCACGAAAACCACGATCAGGATAAGAAGACTGTCAATTATTCAATGAATAAATCGTCATTTCGTCCCCATCCCCAATGAACAGTCAACCATCACGTTTCACCGGCAGCGCAAATGCAAAGACGCTGCCAGACCCCTCAACGCTTTCGACCCAGATACGCCCGCCGTGCGCCTCGACGGCCAGGCGACAGAAGGTCAAACCCAGTCCAGTTCCGCGCACCTTCCGACCGCGCACCTGACCAAACTTCTCGAAGATGCGCTGAAAATAGGCAGGCGGTATCCCCGGACCGCGATCCCGCACCCAAACCACCAGACGCTCCTCGCCATCGACCGGAACATGCACCGGTGCATCCGCTGGCGGCGTAGACGAGCCGCCAACCAGAAACGCCCCAACCGTCACCATGCTCTGCGTCGGCGAGAACTTGATAGCATTGTCCAGCAAATTCTGAAGCACCCGTACGATCTTTTCGCCGTCGATCTCCACTGGCGGCAGATATGGCGCCAGGCGCTGCTCAATAGTGATCTGGCGACTGCTGGCAAGGTTGTGCAGGCGTTCAACCGCCTGATCGATTACGCTGAAGATGGGCAACGGCTTGAGATCGAGCGTCATCTGGCCCTGCTCCAGCTTCGAAATATCGAGCAGCGTGTTGATCAACTGCAACATCGTCTGACTGCCCTGATAGGCAATCTTCAGCAATTCCTGCTGTTGGTCGTTCACCGGACCGACGATGCCGCGCTGGAGCATCATGATGCCATTCATAATCGACGTCAACGGCGCCCGCAGGTCGTGCACCAGCATACTGGTGTAATCTTCGCGCAACTGCTCCAGCTCGCGTTCCTGAGTAATATCGCGCAGGATGAGCAATTCACCGCGCGGTTCGTTCTGTGCGTCATAGACAGGAAGCCGAAGCAGGCGCACATAGCGATGCGCTCCGCCAGCCAGCGCCAGATCGCTGATCTGCACCGGCGCCGACGCATCCTGCCCCCACGCAGGCGCCGAGATTTCGTGAGCGCGCGCCTGCAACTCAGCCACCACATCGTCAATCCGCCGCCCAATCAGCGCTTCTTCGGCAAACGCGCATATTCGCGCTGCCAGTGGATTGGCAAGCTGGATGTCGCCTCGCATATCCGCCATCAGAATGCCATCGGCGGTTGAATGCAGAATGGACGCCATGCGGTCGCGCCCGGATGTCACCTGTTGGAAGAGACGCGCATTTTCGATAGCGACCGCAATGAATGCCGCCATGCGCATCAATCGCTGCGCTTCTTCCTCATCAAAATCACCGCCAATTTTGTTGAGCAGTTCGATCGCTCCGATTACGCGCCCTTTGGCAATCATCGGCACACACAGGATCGAGCGCGTCGGGAAGCCGGTCGCTTCGCTGATTTTGCGATAAAATCGCGGATCATGGGTGACATCATGCACAATTTCCCACTGACCAGTGCGCACCACATGCCCCACGACCCCCTGACCGGCTGGCACGCGGATGCCAGCCAGTTTTTCCTCACCCCCCTCGATGGTCATCACAAACTCGAGATCGCCCGTCGGCTCATCGAGGAGCAACAGCGAACCGGCTTCGACGTGGAAGTAATCACTGAGTTGCTGCACCACCAGGCGGTACACCTCGCGCGTATCGAGCGTTGAGGTCACCGTGGCAGCGATATCGTTGAGCGTTTTGAGTTCCTGCGTGCGCCGTTCGGCAGCGTCACGGCTGCGAAACGATGCGATTGCCAGCGCCATCTGGCTGCTCAACGCCCGGATGAACGCTACATCTTCCTCGCCGAACGCTCGTGCGTTATGGACGCTGCAGACTGCCAGCACTCCGAGCGCTTCATCACGAGCAATCAGCGGCGCCACTACCATGGTCTGCACGCCGCGCGCCTGAAGCGCAGCGTTCGACTGACCGTTGTGCGTGCTGTGCGTGTGAATGACGACCGGACGCCGCGCCTGGATCGCATCCACAGCGCCTGTCAGGCTGTCGAGCGTCAGGGCGGGCGCATCACCAGGCGATGGGTATTCGCACACCAGCGTCTTCCGAACGGAAGTATCGAGCAGCAACACAAACGAGCGATCCGCCTGGCACAACTGGTTCAGTTCGACCAGCGAATGGTGCAGCAGTTGCTCCAGCGTCGTCGCAGTTTCAGCCGCCTGTGCAATGCGCATCAGACCTTCCAGCCGCGGATCGAGGCTGGTCGATTGCTCAATACGCTCGCAGGTTTGGCTTGCCGACGTCTGCAGACTCATCGGTGTATCTTTTTTGAAGCGCTCACCCGATCACCCAACTGATTGACTATTTCTTAAGAAATAATCTCCTGTCATTATATCGTATCAGGCGCACAATACGATTCCAACATGACTACAGAATGATGACAAATGATCATTCAGCCCCGAACCCCGGCGCGGTGTGGAGCACCCTCACGACCCGGCATATAGGGCGAACCGACGGCAAGATACCCGTAGCCGGCAGCGACCAGTTCCGTATAATCGGGAATCATACGGCGACCATCGATGACCAGGTATGGCGGCGGAACCGTCTCTTCGATCGTGCGCGACAGACCGCGAAACTCCTCCCAGTCGGTGGAGATGAAGAGCATGTCGGTTCCGGCGAGCGCCTCACGCACCGAGGTGTGGTAGGAAATACGCTCGAACAGATGGTTCTTCTCGGGATCGAAGAACTTGCGCGCCTCACGCAATGCCATCGGGTCGTAGGCGCGAATGGCGCGCACGCCTCTGCCCAGCAATGCTTCAACGACCTTGAGCGATGACGAGTCGCGCATATCGTTGGTGCGCTGTTTGAATGCCAGCCCCAGCAGGGCGACCGTTTTGTTGTTGAAACTGACCCCCGCCTCCCGGATCGCGCGATCGATCAGGTAGGTCTTCTGATATTCATTGATGCCGTAGACCGACTGCAAAATATCGACCGACTGCCCTGCCGTTTTCAGTTGATAGATGAGCGACTGGATATCCTTCCCGAAGCACGACCCGCCGGCGCCATTCGACACATACGATCCCCAGGTGCTGATGCGCGCATCAGCCGTGACGCCGCGCTTCAAATCTTCCATGATGATGTTGGGAAACGTCTCGGCAAGACGCGCTCCCACGCCGTTCCAGAACGAAATGTAGGTCAACAGCAGCGTATTGGCGACATACTTGATCGCCTCCGCCGTCTCCGGCGTGGTTTCAATGTAGCGAATGCGCACGTGATTGACGAATTGCGAGTAAATCCGGCGAATGATGCGAAAATCCTCCTCACAATCCGCCCCGACCACCACACGATCCGGACGGCGCGATTTTTCGACCGCGTCGCCTTCAGGGAGAAATTCCGGATTTGAGGCAACCCCGGCATTTGGCACGTGATAGTCGCGCAGCACCCGCTCCAACTGCCGCGCCGTGCCGATCGGCACTGTACTTTTATTGATCACCACAACACGGCGCTGATCCCGCCGCTGCGCCAGCAGTTCCGCCAGGTGACGCACTGCAGCGAAGTAGTAACTCAGATCCGACGAGCCATCCGGCTTGGGCGGCGTCGGCAGGCACAGAAAGAGCGCATCAGCGCCTTCGATCACCGGTTCGATATCATCGACGAAAAACAGGTATCGCCCATGGTTCTCGAGAATAATGTTCGTCAATCCCGGTTCGTGCACATAGTGCTCGATCGCTTCGGGGCGACACGAGCGATACGCATCGATGCGCTGGCGATCAATATCGTATGCGTACACTTCGTGGCCATATTCCGAGCAGACTGCTGCATGGGTCAGACCAACGAAACCGGTGCCGACAACAATGATTTTCATAGACGTGCGCTCCTTGATCCACGAGGATTACCGACCGCGTACCAGCAGGTTGCTGAAACGAACCACGCCCTGTCCTTCATTGAACGTTTCTGTGCCAAACGCAAGTTCGCCGCTTTGGAAAGCGCTGTCGCGCAGGGTCGTGAGACGCTGACCATTACAGTAGAAGGTCAGTTCGTCGCCAACCATCTCGACCTTCAACCGGTTGGACGAACCGGCGGCATTGATCGCCGGAGACGATGTCCAGTCGCTCAATACCGAGAACACATCATCCACATACCGGGCGACACGGTAGCGCCCCGCGCCATCGACGCTCAGAATGTAGAAGTTCTGCGTATCCTGATAACGAAAGAGAAGCGCGACTGCCGCACTGCGCGGCTTGCTGACCGTTGCTTCAATCTCGAACGATGCATCATCGACGACGCTATCAATGATCTGCCAGACGATCTGATCCGCCTCGAACGCCTCAATCACATAGGCGCCATTTTCGAAGCGATAGTCGCCAGCGCCTGTTCGTTCGGCGGTAAACCGGCTGCTCGCTTCACTCGCCAGTGAATCGCGCAGGAGCACATTCGGAAAATTGGCCGCCCCCGGTGGATTATCAATGCTCACCACTGTACCGGAGACAGTAGTGCCGAGCGACTGCACCGCCTGTTGACCAATGACATAGAGAGCGCCGACCACAAGAATGCATCCCAGCGCCAGCACGCCGAGAATAATGCCAATGATCAGCAGCCAGTTCGGTCCCTTTTTGGCCGGCGCGGATGCGGTTGGCGGAGGTGCAGCGCCGCCCGCTGCGGGCGAAGAGGAAGGCACGCCAAACCCGCCGCCTGAAGCTGGCGGGGTGGATGGAGGCAATCCGAGCCCTCCGCTCGATGCAGGTGATGTTGGCGGCGCTGCTGGCGAGGGGGGCAACCCCATCCCACCGCTCGATGCCGGTGAGGTCGGCG
>DAOTWI010000151.1:0-4255 GCA_034436075.1 Roseiflexus sp. | reverse complement strand
GTTCTCAGTTCTCAGTTCTCAGTTCTCAGTTCTCAGTTCTCGGTTCTCAGTTCTCAGTTCTCAGTTCTCGGTTTTCGGTTCTCGGTTCTCAGTTCTCGGTTCTTCAACGAGGTTTCACAATGGCAATCACCGTAACCATTCCAACCGCACTGCGCCAGTACGCTGGAGGGAACGCCAGTATCACGCTGGCGTCTGGTTCTGTAGGGCAGATTCTGGCAGCGCTGACCGAACAGCACCCGCAACTCGGCAAACATCTGTACAACGAGCAGGGTGCGCTGCGCAGCTTCGTCAACATTTACGTCGGCGATGAAGACATCCGTCATCTTCAGGGGATCGAAACCCCCGTTCCCGACGGCGAAACCGTCAGCATCATCCCGGCAATCGCCGGCGGCGTCCGATTATAAGCATGCGTGTTGTGGAGCGGAGTGATGGTTCTACCTTCTCTGTCGAATGAAGAAATCCGCCGGTATTCGCGGCATCTGATCCTGCCTGAGTTTGGCATGGAAGGGCAGCGCAAACTCAAGCAGGGCAGCGTGCTCCTGATCGGAACCGGGGGGCTTGGATCGCCGCTGGCGCTGTACCTTGCCGCTGCTGGCGTGGGGCACATCGGTCTGGTTGATTTCGACATCGTCGACGAAAGCAACCTGCAACGCCAGATTATTCATGGCACGTCCACGCTGGGCGTCCGCAAAACCGAATCGGCGAAGATGCGGCTGCGCGATCTCAATCCGCATATCGACATCGCCACCTATGAGACGCAGATCACGTCGGAGAACGCCTTCGACCTGATGCGCCCCTACGATGTAATCGTCGATGGCACTGATAACTTCCCGACGCGCTACCTGACGAACGATGCCTGCGTCATGCTCGGCAAACCCAACGTCTACGGGTCGATCTTCCGCTTCGAGGGGCAGGCGACGGTCTTCTCACCGAAACACGGCGGTCCCTGCTACCGCTGCCTCTACCCCGAACCGCCGCCGCCGGGGTTGGTGCCGAGTTGCGCCGAAGGCGGCGTGCTTGGCGTCCTGCCCGGCGTGATTGGAACGATCCAGGCGACTGAAGCGATCAAACTGCTCACCGGCATCGGCGAGCCGCTGATCGGGCGGTTGCTGCTCTACGATGCGCTGGCGCTGCGTTTCCGCGAACTGAAACTGCGTCGTAACCCCGACTGCCCGGTGTGCGGCGATCATCCGACCGTCACAGAACTGATCGATTACCAGCAGTTCTGCGGCATTTCGCCCGAAGAAGCGCACCGCGACTCGACCATCGAGATCACGCCGATTGAAGCTGCGGAATGGTTGCAGAGCGATCATCCGCCCTTCCTGCTCGATGTGCGCGAGGCGAACGAATGGGAGATCTGCCGCCTGCCCGGCGCCGTGCGCATTTCAGTCAACGAACTCGCCGAACGCATGAACGAACTCGACAGCGCCGTCGAAATGGTCGTCTACTGTCGCAGCGGCGTGCGCAGCGCCCGCGCCGTTGACCTGCTGCGTCAGGCGGGGTTCCGCAAGGTGAAGAACATGGCGGGCGGCATCCTGCGCTGGGCGGACGATGTGGATCCGAGCGTGCCAAAGTACTGAGGTTGGCATCCTGCCGCGCTGATGCTATAATACCGCTCCGTGACCGGAGATTTGGAAAGCGGGAAGCACACGTGGAGATCGCTCTTTATACTGCTCTTATTATCGTCAGCGTGGCATTGACCTTCCTCGTCGTTGTGCAGGGGCGCACCGCCGGTCTGCAACAGCGCGATACGATCTATCGCACGAAGCGCGGCATCGAAAAAACGATGCATCAGGCGACGATTGCGCTGGCGGTTGTGTTTCTGCTGCTGGCGCTGATCGCCAGCCTGCCAATCTGGTGACGCTGATGCTGCAAAGCCGCCCGGCGCCGGCTTCGACAGGTTCAGCCAGCGCTGATTGCCAACCTGCCGATCTGGTGACGCTGATGCTTCGAATCAGGCGCTCGTTCCTCACTGGTGCGGTTGCGCGCGCCTTGCAAGACGCGCGCGGTTGCGCTCCTCGCTGAGTCCATGGCACGCCGCATTCGCTGGCAGATTCTGATCGCAGCGATCAGCGCCCTGACTGTGCTGATCCTCATGAGTTACCTGGCGCTGACCCGCGCATCAGTCGCGCGTCCGCTGGCGGGCGGCGACTACGTCGAAGGGGTCGTCGGCGCGCCGCAGCATCTCAATCCGCTCCTCGTCGATCCCGCCGTCGATCCCGTCGCTGCCGATTTGCATCGCCTGATCTTCGAAGGGCTGACGCGCCCCGGTCCCGATGGGCTTCCCATGCCGGCGCTCGCCGAGTCCTGGACGGTCGACGATAGCGGGACAGTCTACACCTTCACGCTGCGCAGCGGCGTCACCTGGCACGACGGCGCGCCGGTAACGGTCGATGATGTGCTGTTCACCATTCGCGCAGTGCAGGGACCGGCGTTCGCTGGCGATCAGACTGTTGCCGCCTTCTGGCGCACTGTTCTGGTTGATCGCGCTGGCGAACGCAGCGTCAGTTTTCGATTGGACGATCCGTTTGCGCCCTTTTTACGACTGACCGGTTTTCCGATCCTGCCTGCGCACCTCTTGCGCGACGTTCCGCCGGAACAGTGGGAAGCGACCGTCTTCAATCGCATGCCGGTCGGCGCCGGTCCGTATCGGTTGATCGAACTGGACGATCAACACGCACTGCTGCGCGCCAATCCTTCCTACTTCGGCGCGCCGCCGTTTATCGAAACGATTGAACTGCGGTTCTTTCGCACTGAACAGGAGGCGCTCACAGCTCTGACGCGCAGCGAGATTCAGGGGCTGGCATTCCTGAGCACCGGCGCGCTGGCGGACATCAATCTGCCGCGTGGCGTGGTGCGGCGCCAGGCGTTGCTGGATGCCTGCACCGTTCTGACCTTCAACCTGCGTGACGGTCCGCTCACCGAGCTCGGCGTGCGCCGTGCACTGGCAACGGCGCTCGATAAGGATGCGTTGATCGACTCGGTGTTGAACGGTCAGGTCGTGCGGCTCGATACGCCGATCCTGCACGGATGGTGGGCGCACACGCCAGACGTGCAGTGGTACGAACCGGATCCCGCGCGGGCGGCATCCACCCTCGATGCGCTGGGATACATTGTCGGCGCCGATGGCATTCGCGCGCGCGACAGCCAACCGCTCGTCTTTACCCTTCTCACCGACAGTTCCCCAAAGCGGCGCGCCGTGGCGGACGAGATCGCCCGGCAGTGGGAAGCCATTGGCGTGCGCATCGTGATCGAACAGGTCGAACCCGGCGACCTCCAGCGCAGGCTGGAAACGCACGACTTTACGATGGCGCTGCACGGCTGGCAGCGGCTCGGTCCTGATCCCGACGTCTTCGAACTCTGGCATTCGAGCCAGGCGGAGCGCGGAAGGAACTATGCAGGGCTTGCAGACGAGGGTATTGATGAACTGCTCTCCACCGCTCGCACGATCTACGACATCGCTGACCGCGCCGCGCTCTACGACGAATTTCAGCAACGCTGGGTCGATCTTGCGCCGGGAATTGTGCTCTATCAACCATTCCTCATTCATGCCACCGTCGCTGACCTTGGCAACACCATCGCCGCCGCACCCAGCGAAGCCGCTTCGCCGCGCATGATCATCGGGCGTGAGGGGCGTTTCACCGACGTCAGCCGCTGGTATCTGCGCAGCGCCCGCGAGATCCGCGGTGATTTGAGGTGAGAGGTGAGAGGTGAGAGGCGAGAGGTGAGAGGCGAGAGGTGAGAGGCGAGAGGTGAGAGGCGAGAGGCAGGAAGGTTGCAGGTGAGAATAGACGCGACCTTTGAGGTCTTCGCCGTTAATCGATTGCTGCAACGAAACCTCATCAGCGGAGTGGTTCTGGCTCTCGTTCTGAACGCATGCCGACCTCGAGGGTCTTAATGGTGACAAGTATGACTACTGACCTGCTCGTCTCTCCTGCTTGGCTCGCGGATCGCCTGAACGACCCGGATATCCGCATCGCCGATCTGCGCTGGTATCTGCTGGAGCCGGGGCGCGGGCGCGCGGAGTATCTGGAAACGCATATCCCCGGCGCGGTCTATCTCGACATTGACACTGATCTCTCCGCTCCGCCGTTCCAGGGACCAGGGCGCCATCCGATCCCCTCGCCGGAGGCGTTCGCCACAGTCGCATCGCGCGCCGGGATCGGTCCTGCCACGCACATCGTCGCCTACGACAGCGTCGGCGGCGCATACGCGGCGCGCCTCTGGTGGCTGCTGCGCTACTTCGGACACGAGC
>DAOTWI010000150.1:0-6412 GCA_034436075.1 Roseiflexus sp. | reverse complement strand
AACGCACCACAAAAGAAGGCAAGCACCGCTCTGCCGAAGGCAAAAAGAGCCGTCACGCGGCTCGTCCGTAAGGCGACCGCGTAACTCCTGTTAGTGACAAACCATCCGTATGGCACAGGTTGCAAAGCCATCACCAGAGCACGTGTACTACCAGCGCGTCGCATGGACGTGGATGCTGGCGTTCTTCGGGCTATTCTGCACCCTCGTCGCTTTTGGCGGGTATGGCGGCTGGCATTACTATTCAACCGCCACGACGCCCATCGAAGGGGCAATTCTGCGCAGTCACGTGAATGCTGGCGTTTCGATCCAGCCGCGTGGCCGCCTGACGGCTGAGAGTATCGAACGATTGCCGCCAGAGCGCGATCCCTGCCCTGGCGAACTCGACATTTGCGCAATGGTTGCCGAAGGGAGCGTCATCCGCACCAAAGCCGAGGCGGGATACGGTCCTGTTGCGTCGCTGGTCCTCGCCGACCAGACACAAATCGATTTCTGGGCGCATCCCGATGGCGCCGAACTGGCGCTCGCCGGTTACCGCGCCACAACCTGGCACAATGGGCGTCTGGAAGTGATCCTGCGGCAGAACGCGGGGTATCTCCGTTACGACATCGCTGCCGGACAGCCGTATAAACAGGTTGAGTATGACGTCGAGGTCGGGGATGGGACGCGCATTCGCCTCGATCCCGGCGGAAGTTATTCGATCAATGTGCTTGCCAGGGCAACGCGCCCGCTGCCAGTCCTTGCCGAAACCGGCGAGCCGCTCTGGATCGAAGTCGCTACGCGCGCCGGTCGCGCCGTTATCGTTCATCAGGGCGAAACTGTCGAGGCGCTGCCAGGGCAACTGGTGCAGATCGATGCATCCGGCGCACGCTCTGAACCAGGCGAAGCGCGCTGGGAATTGATCCGCGATGGCGGGTTCGAGCAGTATCTGGCGCAGAATCAGTATGATCAGACGTCCAAAACCTGGCGCAAATATGCCATCCCAAATGCTCCCGGCATGACCCCCGACGAGCACAATGGGCGCTTCGCTGTCGTGCGCTCCTGTCGCCCGGAAACGCCCGATTTCTGCACACCGGACGATCAGGTCGTCATCGGGCAGTTTCGCCGCGATGGTTCGCAAACCCGTCCGTTCACCGTCGGCATTGAGCAGACCATCGACGCCGATGTGTCGGAGTTCCCATCGCTGCGCCTGACGATGTGGGTGCGCGTGCTAACTCAGACAGTGCAACTCGCTGGCGTCGCAGGCTCCGAATGCCCGATCATGGTGCGCATCATCTACAAGCCCACTAGCCCGACCGACCAGGAGTTGAGCCGCTATTTCTGCATCTACACCGGCAGCGGCGCGGTGTCGAACAGCGAAGACGCCGGTGAAATCCGTTATCGGCAGGTGCCGCAGTTTCAGTGGTACCGCCTGAACGTCGAGTTGCGCGACGACTCGCTCCTGCGTCAGGCGCGCTATATTCAGAGTATTCGCATCGAAGCGCGCGGGCACGATTATCTCTCGGAAGTGACGGCCATCTCGCTGATCGGCAGGCAGTGACGGCGTGATCTACACTGGCATCGACGTTGTCGCAGTAGAACGGATTCAGCGGGCGACGCAACGCTGGGGCGATCGCTTCATCCAGCGCATCTTTTCGCCAGCTGAGGCGGCGCTGTGCCACAGTCGCGCCGAATCACTGGCGGCGCGCTGGGCAGCCAAGGAAGCCGTCGCCAAACTGCTTGGCGTCGGCCTGCGCGGCATTGGCGGCGCAGGCGGCATTGCATTCCACGATATCGAGACGCTTGCTGATGACCGCGGACGGCCGATAGCAATCCTTCACGGCGCAGCAGAGGCGCGCGCCCGCGAGTTGCATCTCGCAAGCATCAGCCTGAGTCTCTCCCACGACCACGAACTGGCAATTGCCGTCGCGGTCGCCCTCAGTTCACCACTGACCAGAAGGAGAATGCCATGGTGAGAGTGCGCAACCGGGGATGCACGCCGCTTGCGTGTCTGATCATTGCGCTCATGTTCGTTTTGGTCGGCATCTGCGGCGGAGGCATTTTCTTTGGGGTGACGGGATTGATCCGCAACTCGGACGTGGTGCAGGGCGCCGTGGCGCGCGCCGAGCGCGACCCGCAAGTCGTCGCTGCACTCGGTACGCCGCTCGAGGTTGGCTGGCTTCCCATAGGCTCTATCAAAACCTCAAATGACAGTGGCCACGCCAATTTCACCCTGACGGTTTCAGGTCCGCGCAGATCGGGTGAGATGATCGTTGAAGCGGTGCGCAGTGAGGGCGTATGGCGATACCGCCGCCTGTTCGTGACCGTCGGCGACCGGCGGATTGATGTGCTGCGCGACCAGTAGCGTTACGGACAGGGAGTGAGTGAAGAGGGGTGAGGGTGAGATGCCATAGCCTCAACTTCGCGCCGCCTGCGCCCGATAGTCGCGGTTTTTGAGACAATAATCCGACATCTCCCAGCCTGGCCCGCGCAGGCAGGCTTCGCTTTCCGTAGCCCACGACTTCAGTCGCCGGGCAACCCTGCGTCAATGGATCAATTTCTCAAACGCCATCAATCGCCAGTAATCCTGTGATACACCTGTCATCCACAGCAGTCGCATTTCCCCATACACTGAAAGCGTCGCTCAAATAACTTCGACAGCGGTTCTTTCACCCCGTTTCCGGTCATCACCCATGCTCCCAAACGGGCGCATTCACGAAATCAATCTGAGCGACAAGGAGAAGACACGCTATGACGGTTTCACGGCGTCGCTTTCTTGGCGCCAGCGCAACGCTCGCAGGCGCAGGAATGGCTGGCGTCCCCCCACAGCGCGCCAGCAGCGCCGCACGCCAGGCGCATACCACTCAGACGACCCCCTCGGCGTTGCCCCCAATTGAGCTGATTGCGCTCAATCGCATGGCGTACGGACCGCGCCCCGGCGATGTGGCGCGAGTGCAGGGTATGGGATTCGCCGCCTACGTCGATGAGCAACTGAACCCGAATGATGCCGATGATGCGTTGTGCAATCAGAAGCTTGCCGATGCACGCCTGCGCATTCAGTACAGCGCAGGGATGGGGTATCCCGCGGTTGACGAAATGCGCCCGCTGCGCACGATCGTCGAAAACTGGGGTCTGGCGCAACTCTGGACCCTCTCGAAGAACCCGGCATACCAGGAGCGGATCCGCCCTGTCGAGGAAGTCCGCACAGCGACGCTGATGCGCGCTGTGTACAGCAAATGGCAGTTACGCGAGGTGCTGGTCGAGTTCTGGCACAACCATTTCAACGTCGATGCCTATTCCGACTCGCGCATCAGCGCAACCTGGACTCTCTACGACCGCGACGTGATCCGGCGGCACTGCCTGGGCAATTTCCGCAATATGCTGCGAGACGTGGCGAAGAGCATCGCCATGGGGTTCTACCTGGACAACGCCTTCAGCCGCGACGGTCCCGCGAATGAGAACTATGCCCGTGAACTGTTCGAGCTGCACACGCTGGGGCAGGAGAACTATCTCAATCACCTGTACAACCGCTGGCGCGACGTTCCCGGCGCACTGGAAGGCAACCCCGTCGGGTATATCGACCAGGACGTGTACGAAGCGGCGCGCGCCTTTACCGGATGGACGATTGCCCACGGTCAGACAGTGAGCGGCTCTATTCGACTCCCGGACACCGGCGAGTTCGCCTATGCCCCTCTCTGGCACGACAACGCACAGAAACGGGTGCTTGCCTTCGAGATCGACTCGAACCAACCCCAGTTGTCGGACGGAGAGACGGTCATTCGCCTGGTAAGCGAGCACCCCGGCACAGCGCGCCATATCTGCCGCAAACTCTGCCGGCGCCTGCTCGCCGATGACCCGCCTGCCTCGCTGGTGAATGCGCTGGCGAACGTCTGGATCGCCAACAAGGATGCGCCTGATCAGATTGCCAGAACCGTGCGCGCGCTGCTGCTGTCGGACGAATTCGCCAACACCTTCGGCAGAAAGGTCAAGCGACCGTATGAGGTGGTCGTGTCATTCCTGCGTGGCGCCAATGCCGACGTTACGCCCAACTCCAGTCTGTTCTGGCAGTTGCAGGAAATGGGGTATCGCATGTTCAACTGGGGACCGCCGACGGGTCACCCGGAAGAGAGCGCGGCGTGGCTGAGCACGAATGGCATGCTGCGGCGCTGGAATATCATCAACCAGTTGCAGAGTACATGGCTCAAGGCTGCGACATTCGATCTGCCGGGGCAGACGCCAACCGGATTGACTTCACGGCAGATCGTGGAGTTCTGGATCGCGCGTTTGCTGGCGGTTGCTCCGCCGCAGTCCACGATCAATCGCCTGGTCGATCTGATGCGCCAGAATGGTTCGGCGGACGCACCGCCGAGCGGCAGCGCCGAAGAGATTGCCGATCGCATCAGGAGTATGGTGACGCTGATTGCAATGACGCCTGAGTTTCAACTGCGATAGAGGAGCACATGACAATCTCACGACGCAACTTTGTTGTTGGGTGCAGTGCGGCGATTGCTGCACTGACTGGCGGCGCCGTGCGCGGGCTGGCGTTCGCGCAGCCAGGCGACACGACTCGCCGCGATATTCTGGTCGTCGTCTTCCTGCGCGGCGGCTGCGACGGTCTCAACCTGGTCGCGCCAGTGGACGATCCGTTCTACCGTGGGGCGCGCGGCGAACTGCGGGTGGAGGAAAGCGGGCAGAATGCCGGGCTGCGCTTCGGCAATCCAATTCAGGGCGCCGATTTTCGCCTGCACCCGCGCGCCACGCCGCTGCTGTCGCTGTACATCAACCGCTCACTGGCAATCGTCCACGCATGTGGTCTGAGAAACGGCACCCGCAGCCACTTCGAGGCGATGGACTACATGGAAGGCGGGATTCCAGAGAGTGGCGTACCGGCCAACGGATGGCTCGCCCGCTACCTGAATGGCATTAACGCCAGCGGGTATCTTCCGGCAGTCGCAGCCGGCACGCGCGTGCCATTCTCGATGATTGGGTTCAATGGCGCTGCGGCGCTGACCGATCCGGGCGCATTCAGCCTGAGCTGGAACTCGTGGCGCTACCGCACGCAACTCAATGAGGCGCTCGATTCGTTCTACACTGGCGACTCCCCGGTGCAGCAGGCAGGGCGCACCACTTTGACGACCATTGCCAGGATCAATGAGCGCCTGCCGCGTGACGCGCAGGGCAGGGTCATTCCCTACACGCCAGAGAATGGCGTCGCATATCCAGGCGGACGCGGCGCCAGCCTGGGCAATGCCCTGCGCACGGTCGCCAGCCTGATCAAAATGGATGTCGGGCTGCTGGCGGCAACCGTCGATTACGGCGGCTGGGACACGCATGAAGGGCAGAACTGGATCTTCCCCGAACTGGTCGCCGGGCTGTCTGAGGCGCTCTACGCCTTCTACAACGATCTCTGGCGCTACCACGACCGGCTGACGGTCGTGGTGATGAGCGAGTTTGGACGGAGGCTCCAGGCCAACCGTAGCGGCGGCACCGACCACGGGCACGGCAATGTCATGCTGGCGCTCGGCGAGGGGATTCGCGGCGGGAAGATGTACGGCGTCTGGCCCGGCCTGGCGACCGAGCAACTCGACAATCGCGTCGATCTGGCAATCACCACCGACTACCGTGCGGTGCTGGCGGAGATTCTCGTCAAGCGCTGCGGACACCAGGCGACCGATCAGGTCTTCCCTGGCTTCAGCGGAGCGCCGCTCGGTCTCGCCTATTCCCCCGGTGAGACGATCGAACGACCGCACCGGGTAAACCTGCCGCTCGTGACACGGTGACACGGTGATTGTGACACGGTGATTGTGTGACAGCGGCGCTGCGCTACTCGCCGATGATTTTGATCAGCACACGCTTGCGCCGCTGACCGTCGAACTCGCCATAAAAGACTTCTTCCCAGGGACCGAGGTCGAGTTTGCCGTCGGTGATCGCCAGCACCACTTCGCGCCCCATAATGGTGCGCTTCAGGTGCGCATCGGCGTTGTCCTCGCCGGTGTCGTTGTGGCGGTACTGCGAGATCGGCGCGTGCGGCGCAAGTTTCTCCAGCCAGCGCTCGAAATCGTGCCACAGCCCGGATTCGTTGTCGTTGACAAAGACGCTGGCGGTGATGTGCATGGCATTCACCAGGCACAACCCCTCGCGCACCCCCGATGTGCGCACGGCTGCCGCGACTTGATCGGTAATGCGCACGAATGCCACCCGCGTGGGGGTGTTGAACCAGAGTTCTTCACGGTATGAGCGCATGGACTTCTCCTGCCCGGGTGACCGTCACCGCTGTGGGCGCCTGCGGCGCATGCCGCGCGCCTGACCCCTGGCGGCGAACGGGGGATTGTCCAGACGGCGACGGTCGCCGCGAGCAGCCTTGGCGTTGCTTGTCACGCTCCATTCCGCCTTCGGCGCAATTCTTCCTCAAGGACGCGCAGACGCGCCTCCGCCG
>DAOTWI010000149.1:0-4103 GCA_034436075.1 Roseiflexus sp. | reverse complement strand
GGCGGCGGCGGGACAACTCCCCGGCAAGACGCCCAATCTCCTCGAGCAGGCGCCGTTCCTCCGCTTCGAGGTCCGCCAGATGCTCGGCGCTGCGAGTCAACCGTTCAATCTCCGCCTCGGCGGACGCCGCACGTTCAAGAATCTGATCGATGCTGCCGCGGTGTTTCCGCTGCATATCGCGGATCAACGTCAGGCGATCCTCAATGGCGTCGAGACGCGCCGGATCGAACTCCATCGAGTCACGATAGGCGCGCACGCGCGTCGCAAGATCCTCGACATTGTAGAGGAGGTCAGCCGCCTGGTCAGCCGCCGGCTGCAACGCCGGGTCAAGACGCGCGAGTTCGGTGAGCGTACCGCTGACCGCGCCGAGGAGTTCAACCGCTGAGCGGGCGGCGCGCCGCCCGCTTTCATCGCCCGTGTAAAGCAGCGCATACGCCGTCGCAACCAGTTCGGTAATGCGCACGCCATTCTGAAGCAGAGCGCGTTCGCGCAGCAATTCATCCTCTTCGCCCGGACGCAGGCGCGCTGCGCGGACATCCTCCAGAAGGAAGGTCAGCTCCTGAATGCGTTCGGCGCGCCGAGCGGCGGCGCGGCGCAGCGTATCGAGTTCATCGCGCACGTGGCGCAGCGCCGCGCCGTGCGTCGCAACCTGTTCGCGGAGCGGGATCAGACCGCCGAAGCGGTCGAGCATCTCGCCGTGGGTGCGACTGTTGAAGAGCGACAGACCCTCGTGCTGACCGTGGATATCGACCAGGCGGCTGCCGATGTCACGCAGCACCGCACTGCTGACTGCGCGGCCGTTGACGCGCGCCACGCTCCGCCCGCTTTCACGGATGATTTCGCGCGACAGGATCACCTGATCGTCATCATCGCGCAGACCATACTCATCGAGGAGGGGCGGGAAGTCAGGACGGTCAGTGATGCTGAACACCCCCTCGATCCGCGCGCGTTCACAGCCGGAGCGCACGAACGAGGGATCGGTGCGTTCACCGCGCAGCGTTCCCAACGCATCAATAATGATCGACTTACCGGCGCCGGTCTCGCCGGTAAGGACATTGAACCCGTTGCAGAAGCGCAGATTGAGGCGCTCAATAATAGCGAAATCGCTGATGTTGAGTTCAAGCAACATGCACGTGACGGCGTATGCGTCGCACCTGAATGGACAGGCGACAAAATTGTACCATATTCCGTCCCGGCATAGCGTCCTGTGCGCGTTTACTTCCCGCGTTCCACCGCGTGAAGGGGGCGTTTGGCGACCGGCTCGGCGCGACTCTGCAGCCAGACATGAACAAAGCGCTGGATCGCGGTAATATTGCTCAGAACCGCCAGACACCAGAGCATCAGAGTCACCCAGCCGGTCAGCAGACCGAGGACGATCAGGGCAATTCGTTCAGGGCGCTCGAGCAATCCCGCCTTGCCATCGAACCCGCACCCTTCGGCGCGGGCGCGGATATAACTGGTCAGCAGCGAACCGGCGGCGGCGGCGAAGATGAGCAGTGTTTCGACGGCGTGAGGCGTCAGACGTTCAAAATAGATCAGCAACCCAAGAAAAATGAACATATCCGCATAGCGGTCAAGGGTCGAGTCAAGAAATGAACCGAAGCGGCTGACCTGATTCGTCGCGCGCGCCAGAGCGCCGTCGAGCACATCGAACAGGCTGGCGAACGCGACCACCAATCCGCCGACGAAGAATTGACCGGATGCCAGCCACCAGACGCTTGCTATCGTCAACAGCAGATTCAGAACCGTCAACGTCGATGGATGAACGCCAGTCCACCCGAGCGTTCGCGCCGCCAGATCAGTCGTCCATTGACGGATCTGCTTATTGAATCGTTTTGTAAACATCGGACCGACCTCCGCCGCCTGCATCGCTTCAGACGAGAACCATCGCCCGACGCACGATCAGTCCATCGCCAGGCGATCAAAGAACTCCTGCACCTTCTCTTCAGTGTGAAACACGATAGTCACCCGCAGTTCGCGTTCGGTGCGGACCAAACTCACTGGCGTGCCGAGCAGGCGCTCGAGTTCGCGGCGGATATTCTGGTCATCCGGCGACAGATCCGACGAATGGGAAGCGCGCTGGCGTCTGGCTGGCGTCTCTTCCGGCAAACGCGGGCGAACCGCCGCGAGCGCGCGATGAATGTCGCCGGTTGTGCGGGCGTGGTCGGTGAGGCGTTCCACTTCACGAACATTCAGGTCATGATCGATAATCGCCGCCACCGTCGCCTCCTGCGCCGCATCATCGGACAGTTTGAGCAGCGCGCGTCCGTGACCGGCGCTGATGCGACCGGTGAGGAGCGCCTGTTGCGCGACCGGCGCAAGTCCCAGGAGGCGGCGCGTATTGGCGACCGCTTCACGGCTCCGTCCGACGCGCTGCGCAATGGCTTCATCGCTCAGACCGAACTCTTCCTTCAGGGTCTGGTATGCGTGCGCCTCTTCGAGGGCGTTGAGATCAGCGCGCTGAATATTTTCGATCAGGGCGATCTCAAGCGCCTGCTGGTGCGTGCTCTCGCGGACAATGACCGGCACGCGATCGAGACCGGCGCGGCGCGCGGCGCGCAGACGGCGTTCGCCAGCAATCAACTCATAGCGACCATCATCACGCTCGGTGACGATCAACGGCTGAATGATTCCATGCTCGCGGATGGACGCCGCCAGTTCGTCGAGAGCGGCTTCATCGAAACCGGTGCGCGGCTGATACGGATTGGCGCCGATGCTGTCGATCGACGCCTCCCGTACCACGGCGCGTTCCGTATCGCCGGGAATCAATGCAGCAAGGCCGCTGCCAAGCCCTCGAGGACGTTTCATCGCACCACCGCCTGTCGATCAATACGGCGCAGCATCTCATCAGCAAGCGCTGCATACGCCAGCGCGCCGCGACTCGACGGATCGTACTCTGCAATGGTGCGCCCATGGCTGGGCGCCTCACTGATGCGCACACTGCGCGGAATCAGGGTGTTGAAGATGCGCTGCGGAAAGTAACGGCGCACCTCTTCGACGACCTGCTGCGCCAGGTTGGTTCGACCGTCGAACATCGTCATAACGACCCCGACAATCGTCAGACGCGGGTTCAGGTGGTCGCGGACCCGATCAATCGTCCCCTTCAACTGCGCCAACCCTTCGAGCGCCAGGTACTCGCACTGAAGCGGAATGATCACTCCGCGCGCTGCGCACAGCGCGTTCAACGTCAGCAATCCGAGGGAGGGCGGGCAATCGAGCAGCACCCAGTCGTACCCGACCACCTGACCGAGCGCAGCAGCGAGACGCCATTCACGACGTTCGGCAGTGACCAGTTCGACCATGGCGCCAGCGAGGTGCTCATGCGCCGGCACGATGTCCAGACCGGGGCGGCCCGTTGAGCGGATCGCCCGATCCAGACCGGCGACCCCGACGATCGCCTCATACGTCGAATAGCGCAGGTCGCGTTTGGAGATGCCCAAGCTGGTCGTCGCGTTGCCCTGCGGATCACAATCAACCAGGAGCGTCTGCTGGCCGCGACTCGCAAGTTCAGCCGCGAGGTTGACCGCTGTCGTCGTCTTGCCGACGCCGCCCTTCTGGTTCGCCAGCGCAATGATGTATGGTTCTGAAGCGCCAATTGCTGACATTGTCGCCCTGTTTCACGTGAAACGCTGTGCGCCCTGCCAGCGCCGCCTCATTGTAGCATGAGGAAAGATTTTGCGCGAACACCCGCCTGAGAAGGACACTAACCAGATACTGGACAATCTCGTGATCGGCGTTGGCTGAGCCTGTCGAAGCCAACGCCAGCCGCTTCACAGGTGCAGGCGTGATTGTCCAGGTTGAGGTTGATCTTCCTATGAGAAGGACACGGATTGACACAGATGCGACAGATTGACGCGGATCGGTTCGTGGCGGACAGCAATCACTCCGTATGAATCCATGTCGGTCTGCGCCAATCCGCATGCTCCCACGCATCACGCCGACTAGAAGACCCAGCGCCCTGCCCATGGATGCCTGGACCCTCGATAGCAGGGGGCAGGCATCCATGGGCAGGCGGCAACCCGCTGCGTCGGGCGGCGCGGCGCCCTGAGCCTGTCGAGGGGTCGAAGGGCTGAGCGCACGAAGAGCGCTGCTGCGCCCTCGCT
>DAOTWI010000148.1:0-10274 GCA_034436075.1 Roseiflexus sp. | reverse complement strand
CATCCCGGCGCGCTTCCGCGAGCACTGGGCAGCGCAGCACGCCGACGCCGTCGTGCGCCGCGTCGCGCTAAACGACGCCATCGCGCTCGCGGAGGATGCACTGAACGTGCGGGTGGAAAGGGTGTATGGGGTGGGGGGGAGGTAAGGTATAACAGGTTTGGCGGAAGATGATAATCTTCGCACAAGACTGTATAATATGCGCACTGTGACATACTGAATGAGGATAGATTGTTAGGAATGAATCCTGATTTTCTTGATGCGCACCACCGCCACTGGGATGATGCCGAGCGGCTCTTTCAGGCATCGCGCTGGGCGAATGCGGATCACCTGTATGGAGTGTCGGTGGAGTGTGGACTGAAACGTCTCATGATTGCTTTCGGCATGCCGGTAACAACGAGCGGCGATCCGCAAAAACGCAGCGACTGGGTTCACGCGGATCAAGCGTGGATATGGTACGAAACCTATCGTTCAGGTCATCCTAGAGGTGCGGGCTATGCCTTGCCAGCGACCAACCCATTCAATAACTGGCACGTTTCCCAACGCTATGCTCATCAAAAAAACTTCAACCAGACGCATACCGAAAATCATCGTAATGGAGCAAAAATCGTGCGAAGTCTTGTGCAAAAGGCGCTGGTGGAGGGAATAATATGACCACCTTTGATCAAATTATTCCGACTCTCACAAATATTTTACAAGATTACCGTGAGAATTTGACCCAAATAGGAGACATAATTATTAATTGTGATCTCAATGGTCGATTACGATTAATAGTAAGCGAGACCCTACAAGAAGACGCCGTATCTCGACAACTGTTGACAGAGATTGCCGGGCTTATGGCTGCGCATCTCGGGCCTCATGCCTTTCCTCCTGAACATGCAGTGCTTTACGAAGCACATCTTGAGGAAATACTAAAAGAAAAGCCGGGGATGACGCTGGAGCATTTCCCTACTCTTCGGTTTGTTGATCGTCTGGCAACAGAGAGTGACTGGGCAACGATTTCAACGATTACTACCAGGGCGCCTCGTATTGTTTTCTACTCGCTCAAAGGCGGCGTCGGACGCTCAACCGCGCTTGCGGCATCAGCCTGGGCCCTTGCACAACAAGGAAAACGCGTGCTGGCGCTCGACCTTGATCTCGAGTCGCCACGACTATCATCCGCACTCCTCACTGACGATCGTCAGTCGACCTATGGCATTACAGATTGGCTGGTTGAAGATCTGGTAGACAACGGAGATGCTGTGTTTGATGAGATGGTTGTCATCAGCACCCTTTCTCGCGAGGGCGAAATCTATATTGTTCCTGCGCATGGTCGTGATCCAGGAGAGTATATCGCCAAACTCGGACGTGTCTGGATGCCCAAAATCGCTCTCACAGGCGAGCGTGAGATATGGTCGCATCGCCTCCGACGACTCATCGAGGCGTTGGAGACACGCTGGAGTCCCGACGTTCTGTTGATCGACGCGCGCGCTGGCATTGATGAGATAGCTTCAGCCTGTATTACCGATCTAGGGGCGAACCTTGTGCTCCTGTTCGCAGTTGATAGTGAACAAACGTGGACGGGATATCGTATTCTTTTTCGTCACTGGCGCACATCAGGTGTTGTACGAGACATTCGCGAGCGTCTGCAACTTGTTGGAGCAATAGTCCCTGAACGTAATCGTGAAAGCTACCTCGACGGGTTGCGTGATCGCGCCTGGGATTTGTTTGTTGACGAACTCTACGATCCTGTTCCTCCTGAAGAAGATGCAGCAGACCTCTGGAGTTTCGACAGGGCTGATGAAAACGCCCCACATGCCCCATGGGCGATTCGCTGGCATCCTGACTGGACTGCACTCCGTTCACTGTACCACCATATGTCGAGTGTCGATGCCACAGGCGTCAGACTTATCTTCGGTCCTCTGATCGACGGTTTGATCACAATGATTGACAACCGGAAGAGCGTCCAACAATGAGTAACGTTCAGTCTATTCGCCTGGCAATTGTAGAAGCTCTTCCCATCACGACATCAAACTACGGGGAAGAACCCGATCGGCGTGTGATGTATGTGCCGCCAGCACACATCAAAGCGCTTCGGTTGGAATGTAACATCGTGATTGGCGCGCGCGGCGTCGGGAAGTCGTTCTGGACCGCAGCGTTGGGTTCTTCGCGGTTACGCACTCTGCTTGGCGCTTCGGTAAAGGAATTGGAGAGCGCCGATGTGCGAATTGGCTTTGCTGTAACGCCCAGGATCGACTCATACCCTGATAGCGCCGTATTCGGACAATTACTGGACGCGAACCTTCCGGCATACGACATCTGGCGGGCTGTCATCGTTCGCTGGCTGGCGGAGACGCTCGGCGAAGCCCTTCCTGCGGAAGATTGGTCTACAACAGTTGCATGGGTCAGGAACAATCCTGCACCGCTGGCGCGCCTGGCAGAGCGTGCCAATCAGAAGTTCGAAGGTGATCGACGCTACGGTTTGGTGGTCTTTGATGCACTTGATCGAGCCAGCAATAACTGGCAAACGATGGATCAGATTGTGCGTGACCTTCTTCGAGTTGCGTTGTGGCTTAAATCCTTTCCGCGCCTCACTGCCAAAATCTTTCTGCGGGAGGATCAAGCCGACCGAACGGTGACCAATTTTCCTGATGCATCGAAGTTGCTGGCAACCAGGGCTGAGTTGACGTGGGCGCGTCACGATCTGCACGGTCTCCTCTGGCACATGTTATGCAACGCCTCCGGAAGCCACGGGCAGGCGCTGCGATCCATTTATGGCGAGGTGGTGAAGACTCCGCTTCATGAGAACGACGGAGTCTGGCAACTCGCGGAAGAAGTCAAGCGTGAAAGCGAAGCACAACGATCTCTGTTCGAGAAACTGGCCGGAAAGTGGATGGGAAACGATCCCCGTCGTGGAGTTCCCTATGTCTGGTCGGTCAGTCACCTGGCAGACGGACGCCAGCGCACATCACCGCGCTCATTCCTTGCTGCTATCCGTGCAGCAGCCGAAGACTCGCTCGAACGCTATCCAGATCATCCGTTTGCTCTTCATTATGAGAGCATCAGGCGCGGTGTTCAGCGGGCGTCACAGATCCGCGTCGACGAAATGGTTGAAGATTATCCGTGGGTCACAGAACTGATGAAACCTCTCCGGGGCTTGACAGTCCCGTGTCCATTCGACGTCATTGAGGATCGATGGAAGGAACACTTTCCAGGAGGGTTGGAAGACGCCGCAATCGTCAGTAAACGTCTCCCTCCACAGCATATAGCGCAAGGATGGGACGGCGTGTGCAACGATCTGGAGCGGATTGGGATTTTTGAAAAAATGCGCGATAAGCGAATCAACATGCCTGATCTCTATCGCATTGGCTTCGGACTCGGTCGCCGTGGCGGTGTGAAGCCGATCTGACAGTTCCAGGATGACGCGTAGTCATCCGCCGTCTCAATCCATGTGCGGTGCAGGGGAGAGAGAAGAAAAGCGTCGTCAAGCTACTCCCTGTCAGTCTGTGTCTCAAGGAAGAAACGCAGCGATGACAACAAAGCAACGCATTATTTCTTTGTTGCAAAACCATCCCGAAGGGGTTGATGATGATGCATTGGCGCAGGCTCTGGGTTTGAGCGCACGCCAGCAAGCACACTCTCTCGCACAAAAAATCACCTGGTTCAAACCGGTTGCAGATTTCGTGGATTTCTGGGTGAAAGAGAACGGTCAAATCTCTGTTGAATAAGGAGCATAATCTGTGAGCTGGGATGTTTTCCTGATGCGCGTGCCATCTGACATCGCTACGGTAGAGGATCTGCCGGACGATTTCTCGTCAGAGCTTGGTCCGCGATCGCAGGTATTGGCAACGCTCGCTGCACTCCTTCCGGCGCTCGATCTCACCGACTCAGCATGGGGACTCCTGGACGGCGATGATTTCTCAATGGAATTCAACATCGGGGATCGTGATCCGGTCGATGCAATCATGTTGCACGTCCGCGGCGGCGATGGCGCAATACGCATTATTCAGCACATTTGTGAAAATACTGACTGGCGCGCTCTCGACACAACGACCGGTGATTTCATCAATTTCGCAGATGATCCCGCAAAAGGTCTACGACAATGGCGAATGTTCAGAAATCGAGTGATTGCCTCGTTGGAAGCGGAGGGGAAAGAGGTTATCACCGATGTCAGAGTAGGAAGGACAGGAGCGGACGCAATCGCTTTCACCAAACCGAAGAAGAAAACGTGGCGGCAATTCTGGAAGAAGCACACCTGACGCTGGCTGACTCCGGTGAACATTGCGACCGACGCGCAGGCGCCCGCGTGATCGTACTCGTACAGGCGCCTGCGCTATCGCGTGGAGTCTTGTCATTGCACAACGATTGGCAAAAACGCCGACGGAACAGTGTACCCAATACGCGCGCCGCGCAGCAGATGCGCCGATGATGCAACGCCAGGCGCAACCCGCAACCGGTAGGAGGTCGTAGTGTTGTCAACCTGAACCGGCGGATCCACCGGGATCACGATGGTCTGAAGCGTTGGGCTAGCGCCGCTGGTGGTCGCGCTTTTGAGCGTGGCGAATGTATCGGTCTCCGGTTCGTACGAGCGTAGACTGAGGTTCATGTTCATCGCGTCATTGTTAATCACAAAGAACACAACCTCGGTAATCATCGCGCCAGCAGGCAGATCGAAGTCAAGGCTAAAGGAGAACCCGCCTGGCGGCAACGCTGTGGCATAGATTGCCCCACCAAGTGGGGCATAGGTCATCGCCGAGGAAGTAGGCTGGAAACGAGTTCCCGAAAATGTCCGATAGAACGTCCCTGGCGTCGTGGCAACTGCGGGGATTGCAACGTCGCCCTGGGGAGTCCCGGATGTCACCGGCCGCCCTTCATCCCACCCGGCGGCTGGATCGACCTGGACGGCGGGGCGCGAAAGAGCCTGGCTAAAGGAGAGCGCGAGAACGATGCCGAGGAGAAGGGACGCAAGGCTGATTGGTAGCGTGGTTCTGTGAAACATAGCAGTCTCCTTTGTCTGCTTCCCGGAGGTGGACGGGTATCTCGCGGGCTGAAAGAGTTGCGCCAGTATAACGCCTGTATCCGCTTCTGTCCATTCCAGACGCACGACTCCTTCGCACTCAAAACCTGATTAACCAGTGTTCAACCTTGAAGTCTGCAGCAAAAGGATTCACAAACCGAACCCCTTCTGTAACCTGTCCTGGATTGAAGTCCTCGCTGAAAACAATGGATATCTGGTTCAGGCGGGCCGTTGCCCAGATCTGGGCGTCCCAGAAATTGAACTGGTGATCGCGCACTCCGCGCGCCGCTTCCAGAACGACCATACCGCTCACTTCCAGGACGGTCCAGCTTTGGAGATAGTTCAAGACCCTCTCACAGGCATCCGGCACGGAAAGAGGATCTGCGATCTTTCGGGTTACCGCAACGAAAAACTCAGCGAGAACCTGAGTGCTGATCGCGCCAGCACCGCTGACAGCCAGACGATCCAGGACATCCAGGGCGCGCCGTTGCTTATCGGGCGCCGAGCGATCATAGGCATAAACCAGAACATTTGTATCCACCAGTACTCTAGCGCTCATGCAGATCCTCCCGCCGCCAGGTGCGTTGTCCAGGCGCAGGACCTTGATCGATCAAGTCCAGGATGAATGCTCGCTCCGACTCCCAGGCTTCCAGATCACGCCGGGGAACATACGATGTCAGGGCAAACTGATCAATAGCCCGTCGGATGACTTCAGCTTCAGTTAATCTGTACTCTTTGCCCAGTCGCTTGAGAATCGCCTCCTGACGGGGATCGATATAAATCTGCTTCCGAATTTTCAATGCCATGGTGTTCTCCTCTCCGTATCTTACGTGGACATATACATCATAGTATACATCACCAGCGTCTGTCGCGCGACTACGAAGCGCTCATCGCACCAGGGGCTTTGCTCCTTCAGCGCAAGTCGAAGCGCGTTTCTGGCGAACGGCGTAAGGCGCCCGATCGAGGAGTTTGGGGCGGGCATGGCAAATCACCTTTTTGACAGGACTTACGCGGTGGCGTATTTTCTGACTTCGCCAGAGCCTGCGGCAGTGTGGCGCTCTCGATCAAGGTGGTGTGATACGGCGGCAAAGCCGCCGCACCGCACCACAAAAGAAGACAAGTACCGCTCTGCCGAAGGCCAAGAGAGCCATCACGCTGCTCCTGTTATTGACGCCAGAGTCACGGCGGAATACAATTGACTGGAGAGTAGGGGATGCGCAACGCCGCTGCGGGCGGCTCATCCGTTGCCCCGTTGAACAGTCCGAGGTGCTGCGCGGATGAATTATCCGATTCTTGAATACGATCCTGCCCATGAGTCCGTTCTCGAGCCATCCAAAATCATCAAGCCTCGCGATGTGCCTGAGCATTGTGTGATTTGTTTTTTCCGCGACGTGCTCGATACAGTAGTTGCCGGGCATAACGCCAACATACTCGCTGAGAATCGCTGGGAAGACGGACCTCATCCCATCTTTGAGATCATGCACAAAGATAAACGATTGGTCTTCTTTCACCCTGGAGTGGGCGCACCAATGGCAGCAGGATTGCTCGAAGAAGTGATTGCCCTTGGCTGTCGCAAGTTTATTGCTTGTGGCGGATGCGGTGTACTCGAGAAGGAGATTGGGGTCGGCGGGTTGATTATCGTTACGGCAGCAGTACGTGATGAAGGCGTCTCGTATCATTATCTCCCGCCGGGCCGCGAGGTTCTGGCGGATGAATCTGGAGTAAAGGCCCTGGTGGAAACCCTCCGCAATCGCAGCATACCCTATCGCCTCGGAAAAACGTGGACTACAGATGCACCCTACCGTGAGACGGCGAATAAAATAGCTCAGAGAAAAGGAGATGGTTGCATTGCAGTCGAAATGGAAGCTGCGGGGATGATGGCGGTAGCTCAATTTCGTGGCGTGATTCTTGGGCAGGTCTTATATGGCGGTGACGATTTGAGCGGTGGCGAATGGGACAAGCGAGCATGGCAGTCCAGAGCCGAGATTCGCAAGAGCCTTTTCTGGCTTTGTGCAGATGCCTGTCTTGCGCTCTGAAGCGGCTGCTCAACCCGCCCGCCAGCCAACTGCTTCGCGGCTCGCTCGCAGCAGCCAGACGGTAAGCGGTAAGCTATTCAGCGAAGGAGGCGCAGATTGCGGATGAGCCGCCCCGTTGGGTCGCCCCTGTGTCCCTACGCCACGATATTACACAGCGCTCTTGTCTCCTTGCCAGTCCACTGTGTATAATGCTCATGCACAATGCTTTTCCCATCGCACGACCATCGGACTTTCGCTTGCACAGAGACGGAGGAGAGTGATGAAAGCCTATCGCACCTATATTACGGTCACGGATGCCAGGCAGGTGGTGCTCTCCGATGTGCCCTTCCTCCCCGGTCAGGTGGTCGAAGTGCTCGTGCTCGCACAAGATGACGATCGCGCACAAGCGCTCCGTCAGACCGATAGCCTGCTCAGGCGCACCCAGGCGCTGCCCCATGTCCAGGCGCTTACCGATGACGAGATTGCCGCAGAGATAGCCGCCCATCGGAGTGGGCGATGAAAGTGGTCATCGACACGAATGTCGTGGTGTCCGCCATCCTCAAAGATCGCGAGCCAGAGGCGGTTATTCGCTTTGTGATCGGCGATCCCCAGTACGAATGGATCGCATCGCGCGACATCCTCACCGAATACATGGAGGTGCTGCAACGCCCCAAATTCCGGCTCCCGGATACGCTGCTGCAAGAATGGTCAGATCTCTTTGATACGGTTGTCACGTTGGTTCATGGCGGTGGCAGTCGACTTCCCTCCGGACCAGAAAGACGCGAAGTTCCTGGCGTGCGCCATCAGTGCAGATGCGGAGTATCTGATTACGGGCGACCGCGACTTTGCCAAAGCGCATAAGCTGCTCAACACAACGGTATGTTCCGTGACACAGTTCAAGCGTCTCGTTGTTGATGCCACACTCCAATAATCGGGCAACCTGACACTGCTCCCACTTGACTCGCCTTAATGTATCAAACATCTTCACAATCGTGGCAGCCAATGACCGCTGTTCCTGCCAGTAATCTGCCCTCCTTTCCAACCCCCTTCATCGGGCGGGCGCACGAGAGCGCCACAATCATTCAGCACCTCCACGCAACTCGCCTGCTGACCCTGACGTGACCGGGCGGCAGCGGCAAAACGCGCCTGGCGCTGCACGCCGCCGGTCTGCTCTTGCCGGAATTCGCCGATGGCGTCTGGTGGTGCGATCTGTCGCCGGTGACCGACCCGGCGTATGTTGCACAGTCGGCGGCTTCGGTTCTTCGCCTGACCGAAAGCCCGAATCGCTCCCTGCTCGATGTCATTACGGAAGCGTTGCACTCGCGCCATGCCCTGCTGATTCTGGATAACTGCGAGCATGTGCTCTCCGCCTGCGCGGCGCTGGCGCGCGCGCTGCTCACGCATTGCCCGCATGTTCGCCTGCTGGCGACCAGCCTGCAACCGCTTGGCCTTCCTCAGGAGACGGTCTGGTCTGTGCCTCCTCTGATGCTGCCGGACCGTTCGACCCCCGCTGAGTCCGACGCCGTGCGCCTGTTCGCCGACCGCGCTGCCCGCGCGCTGCCTTCGTTCCAGTTGACGCCGGACAACACCGAAGCTGTGGCGACGATTTGCAAGCGGCTGGATGGGCTGCCGCTTGCGCTCGAACTTGCCGCTGCGCGCGTGAATGTGCTCTCACTCTCGCAAATTATTGAGCGCCTGGACGAAACCTTTCGGCTGCTCACGCGCGGCTGGACGGATGCCCTGCCGCGTCATCAGACGCTGCGTGCAACGATGGACTGGAGCTACCAATTCCTGACCGAGCAGGAGCAGACGCTACTGCGACGACTTTCCGCGTTTGCCGGATCGTTCACGCTGGAGATGGCAGAGGCTGTCTGCGGCGAGGGCCTCGCTGAACCCGGCGTTCTTGATCTGTTGACCGACCTGATCGAGAAGTCGTGGGTTTTGACGTTGGAACGCACAGCGGAGGAAGCGCCGCGTTTTCGCATGCTGGAGACCATTCGCCAGTATAGCCGCGAGAAACTGGAAGTGGCGGGAGAAATCGCCGCCATTCGCACACGCCATCTGGAATGGTGTGCTGCGTTTGCCGGGCAATCCGAACCGAAACTGGCGGGACCAGAAGCGCGTTCTGCGCTCTCCGGTCTCGACGCCGAGCTGGACAACCTGCGCCTGGCGCTCCAATGGGTGCGCATCAGCCGTGCAGTGGAACCGGGGCTCCGGCTGGCGGGAGCGCTCTGGATGTTCTGGCAGATCCGGGGGCATCTGATCGAGGGGCGGAACTGGCTGGAGGAACTGCTGGCTTTGCACGCCAGTATGCCCACCGCGTCCGTTCCGCCGCTCGTGCTGGCGAAGGCGCAGTACGCTGCGGCGGCGCTCGCCTTCCGGCAGGCGGATTACCAGCGGGCTACCACGCTGGCTGAAGCCAGTCTGGACGCTGCACGTGAAACGCACGACCCGGCGTGCATTGGCGCACCGCTGACACTGCTGGCGATTCTCGCCACCGAGCAGGGCGATTATCCGCGCGCCGCCGCGATGCACGAAGAAGCGCTCGCCATCTACCGCCGCCTGGGCGACCTGATTCGTGTGAGTAATGCCCTGATCAATCTGGGCGCCGTAGCGCGGCGTCAGGGCGACTACCGGCGCGCCGCTGAACTCTATGACGAGGCGCTGACGCTCAAGCGGCGGATTGGCGACAAAACCGGCGCTGCCCAGGCGCTCAGCAATCTGGGCGATATTGCCATCATTCAGAGTAAATTGCCGCGCGCGCTGGCAGCGCTGGAGGAGAGCCTGCTCCTCTATCGCGAGCTGGGCAACAAAGCCGGGATCGTGGCGGCGCTTAACAACCTGGGGGCGGCGGCGCGCTGTTAGGGCGATGCCGCACGCGCCCGCGCGCACCTCGCAGAGGCGGTCGAACTGTGCGAGGCAATAGGTGACCGGATGCGCCTCAGTCACCTGTGGATCAACATGGGCGACCTGGCGCGCGATGAGGGAAACGTGGCGCAGGCGCAGAGATTCTATGCCGATGCGCTGGCGCACATGCAAGCGGTGGACGACCAGGCGGGGCAGGCGCTGGCGCTCTACGCGCTCGGTCTGCTTGCGATGGACCTGAAGGATGATGAGCGCGCGCTGAAACTGCTCAAAGAGAGCCTGGTACGGTATCGTTCCACTGCCTTTCCTCTCGGAATGGTCGAGGTCGTAGAGGCGTTTGCTGGCGTGTCGGGTCGGCAGGGGCAGCCGGAGCGCGCCGCGCGCTGGCTGGCTGCCGCTGC